>MHIL01000010.1:45872-61816 GCA_001817495.1 Candidatus Buchananbacteria bacterium RIFCSPHIGHO2_02_FULL_56_16 | reverse complement strand
TCGAGATGGTTGACGTAGTTGCCAAGCTGCGGTATAATAGCTCTACTACCAAGAAATAACTAGAGAGCTTATAGCTAATAGCTTTTAGCTGTTAGCTTTTAGGACGTTGAACTTTCTTTTGTTACCGCGCCATCTAAAAGCTATCAGCTAACCGCTAACAGCTGTATTTAATAAGTCTTAACTAAAAACATATGAGGTCTCAAAGACTCCATGATTCCTCGTGGCGGCTGCTCTCGGTAGCGCTGCTCGCCACGCTCGTGTTGGCTGGCTGCACCTACGGCACCACCAACGCCAACCCGCCCGCTTCGTCCACGAAGCGTGGCGAGCCGGCCGCCAGCACCAACAGCGCGGCAAACGTCAACGCGAACGGCAACATGACGAATGACGAGAACGCCAAGGCGAACTTGAACGCGAACGTTAACCTGGACGTCAACGCTAACGCCAACCTGAACATCAATGGCCCGGCGGTCAAGACGTTCAACCTCTCGGCCCGCAACTTCGCGTTTTCCCAAACCGAAATTCGGGTCAAGAAGGGCGACAAAGTTAAGGTCGTCCTCACCAGCGCTGACGGGTTTCACGACTGGGCGATCGATGAGTTCAACGCCAAGACCGAACGGGTCAACACCGGCGCCACGACCGAGGTGGAATTTACCGCCGACACGGCCGGCAGCTTCCAGTACTACTGCAGCGTTGGCCAGCACCGCCAGATGGGCATGGTCGGCACGCTGATCGTCGAGTAACTGCACGGATACCATAAAAAAATCGCCTCGTTTCTCGGGGCGATTTTTTACATTTTTATCTCTAAAATAAGCTGAATAATGACGTTGCTTGACGGTGGATAAGCGCAGGGTTATAATTACTACTACGCGAGCCACTCATGGCCAATTCTATGGGAATATTTTACAAAGAATACCGATGTTCCGAGTGCGATAAGCTCCTGTTTAAGGGCCTGCTCATCGACAGTGAAGTGGAAATCAACTGCAAGCGTTGTAAGGCGCTGCGGGTCGTTAAGGGCGAGCCCCACGACCGGTTCATTTGCCTCAAAGACGGCTGCCCCAACCGCGTTTCGGTCAGCCAGGGTTAAACAAAAATAAATCGTCCTTACAACCATTCACAAGTTCGCATCCGTTGCGAACTTTTGCAATCTCAACATTCACCCCGCACTCTTTTTCACAAGCCGCGGGGTTCACGAAGCTCTTGAAGCTCACGGTCGGCCTCGGCGTTTTTAAACCGCTTGGTCCGACGGTGAGTTTTTAAACAAAGATAACTTGTAAGCACCCTTGGGTGGGAGGAGGTAGGCACTATGACGGTCCTGAAAGTCATTAATCGCGAAGGCAAGAAGAAAGCCTTTGACAAAGAGCGTATCTATAACGCTATTGCCAAAGCCGCCGAGGTAACCAGTGAGCTGAACGCGCCGGAGGTCCGAAAGATCACCGAGATCGTGACCAGCTACATCGGCAAGAGCACCAAACTTCGGCCCAACATCTCGGTTGAGGAGATTCAGGACATTGTCGAATTCGCGTTAATGAGCTCGGGCTACTTCAAGACCGCGCGGGCTTACATCATCTACCGCGAGAAGCGGGCCCAGGTCCGCTCGACCGAGGCGGCGGTGGTTGAGGTTGATAAGACCATCAGCGAGTACCTCGACCAGTCCGACTGGCGGGTCAACGCCAACGCCAACCAGGGCTACTCGCTCGGCGGCCTGATTCTGAACACCGCCGGCAAGCTCATCGCCAACTACTGGCTCAACCTCGTCTACCCCTGGGAGATCGCCGAAGCCCACATCGAGGGCGACTACCATATCCACGACCTGGACATGTTCTCCGGCTACTGTGCCGGCTGGAGCCTGCGCCAGCTGCTCGAAGAAGGTTTCAACGGCGTGCCGGGCAAGGTGGAGTCTTCGCCGCCCAAGCACCTCGAAACCGTCGTCGCCCAGATGGTGAACTTTTTGGGCACGCTCCAGAACGAGTGGGCCGGGGCGCAGGCGTTTTCTTCTTTCGACACCTACCTGGCGCCGTACGTCCGGGTTGACAACCTCACCTTCAGGCAGGTCAAGCAGTCAATCCAGCAGTTCGTCTTTAACCTCAACGTCCCGTCGCGCTGGGGTACCCAGACGCCATTCACCAACATCACCCTGGACTGGAACTGCCCCGACGACATGCGGGACAAGCAGCCCAAGATCGGCGGCACAGAGGTGGCCTTCACCTACGGCGACTGCCAGGCGGAGATGAACGTGATTAATAAAGCGTTCATCGAGGTGATGACCGAGGGCGACTACAACGGCCGGATTTTCACCTTTCCGATTCCCACCTACAACATCACCAAAGACTTCGACTGGGACAACGACAACGCCAAGGCCCTGTTCGAGATGGCGGCGAAGTTCGGCATTCCCTACTTTCAGAACTTCATCAACTCCAGCCTGAACCCCAGTGACGTGCGCAGCATGTGCTGCCGGCTCCAGCTCGATTTGCGCGAGCTGCGGGCGCGCGGCGGCGGGCTGTTCGGCTCGGCCGAGATGACCGGCTCAATCGGCGTGGTCACCATTAACCTGCCGCGAATCGGCTACCTCTCGAAGACCAAGAAGGAGTTTTTTGAGCGGCTCGACCGGATGATGAGCCTGGCCAAGGAATCGCTGGAAATCAAGCGCAAGATCGTGGCCAAGAACATCGAACGCGGACTGCTGCCGTTCACCAAACGCTACCTGCCCAGCCTGAACAACCACTTCTCGACGATTGGCCTGAACGGCACCAACGAAGCCTGTCTGAATTTTTTAGGCAAAGACATCGGCACGCCCGAAGGCCGGGGCTTTGCCCTTGAAATCCTGGAGTTCATGCGGACCAAGCTGGCTGACTACCAGGAGCAGACCGGCAACCTCTTCAACCTCGAGGCCACGCCCGCCGAGGGCACGACCTACCGCTTCGCCAAAGAGGACGCCAAACGTTTCCCCGGCATTGTCCAGGCCGGCACGACCGACGCGCCCTACTACACCAACTCGACCCATCTGCCCGTCGCCTGCACCGACGATCCGCTCCACGCCCTCGACCACCAGGACGAGCTGCAGGGCAAGTACACCGGCGGCACGGTCCTGCACATGTTTTTGGGCGAGCGGGTAACCGACTGGCAGACCTGCCGCGGCTTCGTCCAAAAGATCGCCAACACCTACCGCCTGCCGTACTTCACCATCACCCCGACGTTCAGCATCTGCCGCAGCCACGGCTACCTGGCCGGCGAAGTCGAACGCTGCCCGCAGTGCAAGAAACCCTGCGAGGTCTGGTCGCGCATCGTCGGCTACTTCCGGCCGGTTGACCAGTGGAATAAGGGCAAGAAATCCGAGTACGCCGAGCGCCAGGAGTACAGCGTCGCCAAAGCGATTGAAACCATAACGCCCGCTCCGGCCGCGGCGGCAACGGCCCAGGCTGAAGTGGAAACCGTCCAAGCTACGGTTACCTAGCATCAATGGTTATCGCCGGCCTGCAAAAATTGAGTTTGATAGACTACCCGAGCAAAGTTTGCTCGGTAGTCTTTACTCAGGGCTGCTTGTTCCGTTGCGCCTACTGCCACAACCCGGAGCTCATCCCGATTACCGCGGCGGGGATGCCGGAAGCGACGGTCTTTAATCACTTGAAGGAACGCCAGAAATTTTTGGACGGGGTCTGCATCACCGGCGGCGAGCCGACGCTCCACCGCGACCTGCCGGCGTTCATTAGAAAAATCAAAGCGCTCGGCCTGCTGGTCAAGCTCGACACGAACGGCAGCAATCCGCTGATGGTCGAGTCATTGATTAACGAGCGTTTGGTTGATTACCTGGCGATGGACTTGAAGTACACCTGGAAAAAGTACGACGAGATTGCCAACACGAAAAACAAAACCGTGATTGAGAACTGCCGGCAGACGTTTGGGCTGATTCAGTTTAGCGGCGTGGATCACGAGTTTCGGACCACGATCCTGCCGGGCGTCCACCGCGAGCAAGATTTTTTTGAGATGGCGGGCTACCTCAAGCCGGGGGAGAAGTACTTTATCCAGCAGACGCAGTTTGTGAAAAATTTCGACCCAGCCATGTCGCGCGAGATCGGCTTTGACGTCAAGGAACTGGCCAAAAAGCTGCGGGAAGCGTTTCCGCAGCTGCTGGTTGAGGCGCGGTAAGAGGGCAGTTTTTGTCGGCTCAGTTCAAATCATTGTGCAGATTGTGGAATAAGAAAAAGCCAATGGAAACAAAATATGTCTGGCTCCATGATTGGGTAGTCGTTGACTACCTCTTTAGAAGCCACAATAAACAAAAGACTAAGAATATTGAATTATTGGTTGGTTTAATGCTCTGCAAATTTTGTGAAAAGCAGTGGTCAACAAAATGTACAATTGGCCTGCCTGTAATGGATAGGTATGAAAAAGAAATACCAACCAACGGGATGGTTGACTTGGCTCAACTGGAAGACATTGTAGAGAATAAAATTGATGAAGCCACCCCTACAGATATAGTTATCGGGAGAAATGAACCTGAAACTAATCGGAAAGGTCAGTTAGTAAGTCAGGGTATGTCGTTCCAGATAAAACGATTTGGTAAAAACCCCACCGCGCAAGACACGGAAGCCCTAATTAATTTTATTACTGAAGAAATACCAAAAAAATACCCGCCCAACAGTGGGAGTGGTTTAATTGTGCTGGCAGAAACTCCTGAAGAAATTCGCTTAAAAGAAGTGGCGGAGAAAATTCAGAATACAAGCCACCCCTTTGAAAAAATAATTATTATAGGCTTGGAAGAAAAACGTTATCTTAACTTTTATGGGTTGTGGCCTAACACTGGCCAATGTCAATTTGACTTAGACACTTTTGAATTTAACTTTTAGATTATTAAGCTCTGGCAGAAGATAGACTAGGTCTCCCCAATTCATAATTCTAAAGTCATCAAATAGTCCCCGCCATTTCTGAAATAAAAAAGAATCGCCAAACAGGCGGTTATTTGTACGAAAAAAGATTTTATCCCTGCGCTTGACAGGATATATCCGATCTGCTATACTGGAATTACTAAACGTGAAAGGCATCCTATATGGGTGCCTTTTATTTCACTCCATTTTTATAAGGTTTTTGAGATACTCAAAGTCTCTAAAGTTACTGCTTGCGAATTGCCGTATTTCCTTAGCTGTCCGCTCGCCTCTGCCTAATATGATGATTTCTTTCCCGGCTTGTTTCAGATGTTTCAAAACAGGCAGAAAATCTCCATCACCAGAAAGCACAACGGCTTTGCCAAAATTATTCTGCTCTTTCATTAAGTAAAACGCCATATCAACGTCGCAGTTAGCTTTTCGTTTAGTAGTGCCATCTTCCTGCTCGTATAGCTTAACCGGCTTTAACAATAGCTTATAGCCAAAACGGTCGAGGTTGCGATAAAATCGTACCCGTTGTAAGTGCCTCCCGACAAGTAAAAGCTCTACCTCGTTCAAATAGTTACTTCTATTTTTAATAAGGTTCTGTAAATGCCCTTCCAAATCCTCAAGTGGAACTGTTTCGTTATCTTGGTAACTGTATTTAAAGCCATGTATTTCAACGCCGCCAAAATAAAAAACTTTACTGACGCCGTATTTTCTCTGCAGGTAGTCCAGTAATTTTTGATAATCTATCTTCCACCCCAAACTTTTTTCACCCCCGTAAAAAAGATTTGAAGCATCTATAAAGGCATAGGTATTCATAGCCAAAGTTTACGACTTTAGCTGAAAAAAATCAAGTACAAACATTAATCCTAAAAACTCAAATTAAATCTGACCTGCGTGTCTCAAATCAATCCTAATTTTGACTCTCAACAAACTTCTCAGTTGATTGGATAAGCTGGGTACTTGATCCGACCAGCCCGCCAAATTTTACAAAAATAAAGACTGTCTCAAGTGGCGATTTTTTGGTATACTGTAACTATTGATTTACATTGCAGTAATAAGCAAACAATGGTATGCCGGAAAGCGTAGAGTACGCCGTAGTGAATGAAAACGAAGCGATCGCGGCGATCGAGGTGATTATTGATACCTGCAGCCGTATGGGAGCAAATGACGTAGAAATACCAGCGCTCCGGCAGCTGGAGCAAGCGGTTCGCGACGGGAAAATCGATCCGGCTGAAGCGGTACGCCAGGCTGAATCAATTCAGGCAGCAAAGCAAGATTACCATTAAATGATGGCTGGCTGGGCGGTAAAATCAAAACATGAAAAACAACAGAAGAATCGAATGGATTTTTTTTGACGTCGGCGGCGTTTTAACTGACGACGTAGCGGTGGAAACTTGGAGAATCAACGCTCTGACTTCGGTCGCTCAACAGTACAACCCCGCGGTCACGAGAAAAAAAGTTGAAGCGGCGCACCAGCGGGCCAGCAAAATGCTGGGGCCGATTAATCGAAATGTTTTTACGATTTTGATTAAAGATAAGAAGCAAGCAGAGCAGGCCCTCAAGGTATACTATTTCCGGCACCGAAAAGAAGTAGACTATGTTGGCAGTTCGCCCCTCCGGCCCGAGGTCTTGGCGGTTGTTAAGAAGCTGGCTAAAAACTATTCGCTCGGTCTCATCGCCAATCAGCCCAAGGAGATGAAGGAAAAGCTCAAAAGGGCCAACTTGGTAAAGTACTTCTCTCACCTCGGCGTGTCGAAGGAATATGGGATGAGCAAGCCCGATGCAAAACTATTTTTAACCATTCTGAAAGAAACGAACGCCGATCCTTTAAAATCTGTTTTCATTGATGACAATCCCGAGCGCGGATTAATTCCCGCGAAAAAATTAGGCTTTACCACAATCTGGTATAAGCATAGTTATTGGGGCCAACGACCTTTTCTCACGACCAGCGTTGACTACACAATAACAAACCTGAATGAACTTTTTCAGATTTTGTCTTCGAAGAAACGAACCTGAATCGTAGCCGCGCAACTCCCTCTCCGATCACGCCTGTCCGCCCGCTGGCGGGGAGAGGGGGACTTGTCAGAGGCCAGGGGGTGAGGCAACGGCCGTCAAATGGAAATTTATTACTCATTCCGTTGACAAACGCTGGTGCCTCACCCCATCCCTCTCCCTCTTGGGAGAGGGAGCCCTATATAGGACTCTTACTAAGATATTAGACTCTAGTCATCAAATTGCTGAACAAACAATTTATTGATATAATGTAAGCATGGACGAAGAAATCTTAAAAAAAATCGAAGCGCAGGACAAAAAGCTTGATGAGATCTATCGCTCAATCGAGACGATGCGGAAATATTTTCTCTGGACGTTAATCATCACCGTCGTCATGATTCTCCTGCCACTGATTGGGCTCGCGCTGGTGATCCCGGCGTTTCTGCAGTCGCTCAACTTGGGGGGCCTTGGTTTGTAGTTTAGACGAGCCGAATACGTAAAACTTAGAAGACTGCCCCAAGGGGCGGTTTTTGTTAATTACTCTCGTTTGGGAGTGTGGTATAATACATTCAGAATTTTACTTTCCGCTACCTTATGCAAAACATCCCTTTCATCAGCGTGAAGGCCAAAAATAACTACGACCTTGGCTTGCAGATCGGCCGGAGACTGAAGGGCCAAATCCGCCGCCGCCTGACCGCGAACAAACACCTCTACCGTCAGCTGCGGCTCAAGCGTTTCTCGACCCTGGTGGCCACGGCCGAAAAATTTTTGCCGTCCACGCTCCAGTACTTTCCCAACTTCGTTACCGAGCTCCAGGGGATGAGCCAGGGAGCGGGCATTTCGCTGGGCGCGTTGATGGTTTTGATGTGCGAGGAAGAATTGATGGACATCACCGACATCAACGTTTCCAAATGCACCAATGTCGCCCTGAAAACCAAAGAGGGGATTCTGATCGGCCATAACGAAGACTGGCTCAACTCCTATAAAAACAACGGCCTCTACGTGCTCAAGTGCGCGCTGGGCGGCAACCGTTCGTTGAGCCTGAACTACATCGGCAGCCTGGCCGGCTCAAGCTGCGGCTTAAACTCGAGCGGTCTGTGCTTCACCGCTAATTCCCTAAACCCCGGACGGTTCCGCTACGGCGTGCCGATTAAGTTTCAGTTCCGGGCGATGCTCGACTGTAAAACGCCGCGCCAGGCGATCTACTCGGATCTGGCCGAGAGCAGCATCAGCGGCAACACCATCTTCGGCTGGCGCAACTCGCGCATCCTCGACGTTGAGGATTTTTTCGGCCACCACCACATTTTCTACGGCAAGAAGTTTCTGATCCACACCAACCACCCGCTCGACCGCCGCGACCGCAACCACGATAACACGCCCAAAGATTCGGTCAAGCGCTACGAGCGGGCCAAGGCGGTGCTCCACGCCGAGCGGCGACCCGACCTCGAGAGCCTGAAAGAGCTCCTGGCCGACCACGAGGCCGGCATCTGCGCGCACCCGCGCCACCACGCCCGCTGGGGCTCGACCATCGCGTCGGTAATCATGAGCCCGAAGCAGCGCTGGATGGAAGTCTGCTGGTCAAACCCATGCCAGAACCGGTACGTGCGGTATGCGTTGTGAAGCGGCATGGCTTAGTCATTCCCGCGGACGCGGGAATCCAGTGAATAAACAAACGCTTGGTCAGACGAGGGCCTCTACTCTCGTCTTGCTGTATCGCTCGGAGCAGAGGCCTGCCAACCGGCAGGCTGGCTCCGAGCTGCCTAGGTGTAACCTAAAAAAAGAAGAGGTGGTCAGACTCTTCATGGTTCTCTATGCACGGTTTAACGACCGGGGATTTTTGCCCCCTACTTTTCCCTGATCTTGATGGTCAGGGATGCTTTTTGGTTATCCGCTCTCACCCAGCCGCCGGACTCGTCTTTCTTGACGACGAACGGGTAGGTGGTAACCTTGTGTTCCGTGTAGACCGGCGTGATGTCGCCGTTGCTGTCAACGAACAGCACCCAGGTGCCGTCAGTGTTCTTCGAGCTGAAGAGGCCGTTGGGCTCGGCCTGCTCGATGATTTCGCCCTGGCTGAGCGCCACGCTGAACGCAGGCTGCAGCGGGTTGGTCAGCTGGACATCGGCGGGAATACCATAGCCAACGGATGGACCGTGGTACTTGGTTTGTCCGGTTATCGTCTCGATGACCGTGTAGGTGCTCCGCGATTCCTGCGTCACTACGTTGTAAATCTGGAGCAGGATGTCGCGCGGAGTTGAGTAGTCGTAGAACGGCAGCGGTTGAACCTTGGCGTAATGCTCCTGCTGTCGGTTGACGATCTCGCGGTCCCTTGATTCCCGCGATCCACAGCCGACGACCAGACCGAGAATCATTACCATCGTTCCACTGCCGAGTAAACGGGTGCAACCGAGCTTCCTCATTGGTACAGCTCCTTTCTTTTTTTGTTCGGGGCCATTTCTGGCCAGTTACCGAGGGTGTGCGGCAATGAACGTCTGGACGCTCTCCGGAATCTGTGAAGCGGGAATCATTCCGGCTTCAGTATGGATCGAGTTGACGATATTCTTCTGCTGCACCTGTTTCGCCGCAATGACCTCTTTATTGCTCCCCTCGGCTTTCAGGACGGCAATCTCGGCATCCAGCTGCGACCAGTCTCTCTGCAGCTTATTGAGCAGGTTGACCTTGGTCTCGACGTACTGCTGACTGTGTTGGGTGATTTCACGTCCGATGTTCATGGAGATGATCCCCATGGACTGCGCGAGGAACAGCAGCGCGGCGACGGCGACGAGCACGATCAGCCCCCACTTGAACACCGTCCAAACGGTGAACGGAACCTCTTTCGATATTTTTCTTACATCACTGCGATACTCTGACATCCGTTTTCTCCCTTCTCGATTATATTTTTTTTGGTTCTGGGCGTCGATTTGATTGACCCCAGAAAACCATCATCTACGGGCATTTCATTAAATGGCAGTTGTCTGGGGTCAGTGCAATAGTTGTAAAAGTGCGATATATAAAAATAGCATATATATACTAGTTTGTCAATATTTTTTAACGAAATATTTTTAGCGAGATATCGCTCGGAGCAGAGGCTCCGAGCCACCCTTAAGGCGTGTATGTTGACAAACATTCGCCAATCCTGTTTACTAACTGTATGCGTAACAAGCTTTTCATCGCCGCAGTCGTCATCAGCTTCGTCAGCGTGGCGGTTTTTGGCTTTACTGCCATTGGCAGCGACGGCTGCATTGCCTCGATTGCCAGCGGCCACACCTGTCCGGTGCGCAGCAACGTAAGCATGATTGAGTTTTATCTGGCATCATTCAAGGGCTTCTCAACCACTACCATTTTTCAGCTCGCGCTGCTGTTTGTCCTGCTCGCGGTCGCGGTGGTCGGCAGCATCGCCCTCCGGCAGCTTTCATTCGTTGTCGTCCGAACGAGCCGGTCGCAGCAGGCAGCAGTAGGCTTTAGCCTGCCGTTGCAGCGCAAGTTTCAGCGCTGGCTGCGGCAACGACAATCAACCGAAGCAGGGTTCTCATTTTAGGCTGCGTGCAGATGTAGTTTCGGAGAAGTAACTACGTTTGCTCGCGGTTTTTTGTTTAGGAATTAGGTTGTAGGTGGTAGATAGTAGTACTAGGCAGTACCCCGAACTACAACCTAATTCCTAATTTCTAATTCCTAACTCCTAATCTCCGCATCACTTATGAAAAACAAACAAACCATCATCATTGTTGCGCTCGGCATCGTTGCCATCGGCGTCATCGGCGCGCTGGCCTGGCGCGGCTCGAACGAGGGACCGGGCCTCTATGACGATTTTGCCCGCTGCCTGACCGAGAAGGGGACGAAGATGTACGGCGCCTACTGGTGCTCGCACTGCAAGAACCAGAAAGAGCTGTTTGGGCCCAGCTGGCAGTACATTACCTACGTCGAGTGCGCCATTCCCAACCAGCAGGGCCAGACCGCCGTCTGTCAGCAAGCCGGCGTTACCTCGTACCCGACCTGGCAGTTTAGCGACGGCAGCCGGGCCACTGGCGAGCAAAGTTTTGAACAGTTAAGCCAGAAGACCAGGTGCCCGCTTCGACCGCGAAGCGAGGCGAGCCCATTTACCGCCGCGACGGAAGGAGCGAGCTAGTATGAAGCTTCGCCTGCTCATGATCCTGTCGGTACTGGCCAGCCTCGTTAGTTCAGCGTTGCCGGTGGCCGCCCACGAAACTGACGTTGCGGCCGATCCGAACGTCGTTTCAATTGAGGTGTTCGAGCGCCAGGAGTGTGTCCACTGCCAGGCGGAAAAAGCATTCTTCACCGAGCTTGGCGCGCGACGAAGCGATTTTATCGTCAGCTTTCACGACATCAGTAACGCCGACGACAATGCGCTTTGGCAGCAGCTCACCAACCTTGAGGGCTTGTCCAAGGTAACGCCCATCACGCTGGTTGGCAGCGTGATTATCCAGGGCTTTGACTCGGCCGAAACTACCGGCCCGCGGATCGAAGCTTTGATTGACGAGCACAAGGGCAAGAAGAACTATACCTTTGAGGAGTTCGTCGCGGCCGGTGGTTCGGGCAAGGTTGAGTCGGTAGCTGACGGCACCTGCGCCGACGGCACCGCCTGCCCGATTGACGTGCCGGCCGGCCAGCCGTGGCTGGTGACCGTGCCGTTTCTCGGCCCGATTGACGCCAAGCAGCTCTCGCTGCCGACGCTCTCGGTTGTCCTGGGCTTCATCGACGGGTTTAACCCCTGCGCCATGTGGGTACTGGTAACGTTTCTGATCGTCCTGGCCCAGGTGGGGTCGCGGCGCAAGATGTGGGAGGTCGCCGGTCTGTTCATCGTCGCCGAGGCGGTGATGTACTATCTGATCCTGAACGTCTGGTTTACCGCCTGGGATTTCGTCGGGCTCGACAACGTCGTCACACCCCTGGTCGGGCTGGTGGCGATCGGCGGCGGAATTTTCTTTCTCTATGAGTGGAAGAAAACCAAAGGTACCTGCAAGGTAATCAACCTCGAGCAGCGCGGCAAAATCTCCCAGCGAATCAAAGCGCTGGTCAGTTCGCCGCTGACGTTGCTGACTGCCGCCGGCATCGTCGTTCTGGCGTTTTCGGTCAACGTGATTGAGTTCGCCTGTTCGATTGGCATCCCCCAGGCATTTACCAAGATCATTGAGCTCAACGAGGCGGGCTTCTGGCAAACCCAGTTCTACATGGCCCTCTACATCCTCTTCTACATGGTGGACGACTTTATCGTCTTCGCCATCGCCCTCTACAGCTTCGAGAAGATCGGCGTCACCAGCAAGTACTCGAACTGGTCGAGCCTGATTGGCGGTATCCTGATGATCGCCCTGGGCCTGATTCTGATTTTCAAGCGCCAGTGGCTGATCTTCGGGTAGTGATGGGCTATAACGGTCATTACCCAATAGCAAGTTTATTGCTATACTGATGTCATTTGATTCCAAAAGAAACCTGGCATGCCAGAATTAATAATCACCTTTCTCGTCGGCGTCTTTTCCAGCATTCTTAGCGGAATGGCTGGCGGTGGGGGCGGCCTCATATCGGCTCCTTTTTTTATATTGCTTGGTTTACCACCGCAAGTTGCCGTTGCAACTACCAAATTTGGGGCTTTGGGGTTAACGCTCGGATCACTGGCAAAATTCCGTAAAACTGAACATATCCGCAAGGAATATGTGATCTATCTTTCTGTTCTAAGTATCATTGCAGCAGTTATTGGCTCTCGCCTCTTACTACTTTCAAGCAACGAGGCCATTGAAAAACTGGTCGGTGTGATGATGCTTGTTGCCCTGCCATTTGTTTTTATCAAAAATATCGGGTTGGTTCGTCTGCAACCAAACCCGCTCAAAAAAGGCGCCGGGTATGCGCTCTATTTTGTTATTCTTATTCTGCAGGCAGCGTTTGGGGCCGGGGTTGGGATGACACTGATGATTGTTATGATGGGGTTCATGGGCTTCACGGCGCTAGAAGCAAACGCGACCCGGCGAATCCCCGGTTTTCTTTTAGCCGGCACGGCACTACTCATCTACATGTTTAGTGGCGTTGTATATTACGGCCATGGCCTGGCTATACTGGTTGGAATGATCGTCGGCGGTTACATAGGTACTCACATTGCTATTAAACAAGGCAACGCTTTCGTTAAGACTATTTTTGCCATTGTCGTCGCTGTGCTTGGAATTAATCTTCTATTCAGTTAAACGATACCCTTTACACAATGGATTACCGGCCGCCGGTACCCGCAAGCTTATACTCGCCCGGAAAAGGAGAAAACCAACTATTATGTATATATAGTAGTGTTATATTATCCACCGTTAACCTCAGTGTCTTCTCACTTGTTGGGACGGCAGTTTTAATAACAAAAACATCCCGGGGTTGCGGGGTGTTTTTAGTTGGAAATGTCTGGTGCCGCTAAAAGCCTAGCCGTTCATTGACGAGAATCATGGTAATCGTCCGGCCGCTGGCGGGATTCTCGCGTTTGAAGATGACGATTTTAGACAGCGCGGTTCCCATGCCGTAGAGATTTTTCATATGCTGGTCTTCGAGCGGGAACACGTGGGTTTCAAGGCGCTCTATGGCGTCAGCGAGGGTCGGTACGATTTTTTGGGTACCCACCACGAAGATGAGGTGGGACGAGGTAAAAACGACATGTGGCAATTGGCTGCCGGTGTTCGAAGCAACCACGAACTCGCCGGTTTCCGCCAGACCATGGACGCTGCCCAGGTAGTAATCGGACAGGACGGATTGCTGGCGCAGCAGCCGCTGTTTCGCCGGATCCTTTTCCGCGACGATCGCGGCCTTAAGATTATTCCAGCCGTGGCTGCCCGACTTGAGGTGGTCAATGTAGCCGATCTGTTCGAGCGTGACCGAGCTGCCGTTCATCACCGATGCCCCCGGCGGGAGTAACGTTTTTATTTTTGCCAGCGCTTCGGCACCGGTTTCAACCACAATGGTCTCGACGCCGCGCGCCTTGAGCGCGGCCGCGGTTTTGGCGACCACGTCTTCGGTCGCTAACGTATCGTATTGCATCTGTTTTTGGTAATGACTAAATCTGGATTTTCTTGAAGAAGTAGCTGCCGAGCCAGAGAAACCCGACGGTCACCGTTGAGAGCACAAGCAGGTCGGCGCCTAAGCCGTAGTGACCCGCGCTAATCAGCAGGATGCGGAACGCGTCAATGCCGTACGAGAGCGGATCGAGGCGGGTGACGATCGCGAGCGCCCTCGGCAGGTTATCGAGGGGGAACAGGGCGCCGGAGAGGAAAAACAGCGGCATGACCAGAAAGTTCATGATCAGCTGGAAGCCCTGCATGTCGTTTAATAGCGAGGCAATCATGGTGCCCAGGGCGGTAAAGAGCAGGGCGACCAGGAACATGAAGAGCACCAGGAGTGGCAGTCCGCTCCAGTGGTCGGGCCGGAAGCCGACCAGCAGCGAAATGGCGAGCACAATCAGGCCCTGGATGGTGGCGACCGTCGCGCCGCCCAGCGTCCGGCCGATCATAATGTTCAAGCGCGACATTGGCGCGACCATCATTTCTTTCAAAAACCCGAACTGGCGATCCCAGATGATTTCGATGCCGGTAAAAATCGCGGTAAAGATGATGCTCATGCCGATGATGCCGGGGGTTAAGAAGTTGATGTAGCTGCCCTGGCCGGCCTGCTGAAACACGCCGCCCAGTCCGTAGCCGAGCGCCAGCAAGAAGAGCAGCGGCTGGGCGAGGGAGCCGACGATCCGGGACTTCGACCGGAGGTAGCGTTTAATTTGTCGTAACCAAAGGATATATATTTTTTTCATCGTTGTTGCAGTTACCGCCGCCACACTCGACGCATCGTCCGCAGGTGATCGGTCGAGGTCGCGGCTTCTTCGCGAATCGTTTCGCCAGTCAGCGCGAGGAATGCTTCTTCGAGTGACGAGGTGGCAGTTTGTTGCTTAAGTTCCGCCGAGGTTCCCGAAGCGATAATTTTTCCATGGTCAATAATGGCGATCCGCTGCGCGATCCGGTCGGCCTCCTCCATGTAGTGGGTGGTAAAAAATACGGTCGTGCCCTCATTTTTATTGAGCTCCTTGAGGTACGCCCACATGTGGTTTCGGGTTTGGGGATCGAGGCCCAGCGTCGGTTCGTCGAGAAAGATGATTTTCGGGTGATGGAGCAGACCGCGGGCGATTTCGAGCCGCCGCTTCATGCCGCCCGAAAATTCTTTGACCAGACTCTTCCGGCGATCCCAGAGGTCGACAAATTTGAGCAATTGTAGAATCCGTTCCCAGCGCAGCTTGTCCGGCACATCGTAGAGGACGCCGTGAAATTCCATGTTTTCCCAGGCGGTCAGCTCGTCATCGAGGCTCGGGTCCTGAAACACGATGCCGAACGTTCGCCGGACCAGATCGGGTTGCCGGACGGGGTCGTGGCCGTCGAGCGTCACGGTCCCGCGGGTGGGGTGGAGCAGGGTCGTGAGCATCTTGATCGTCGTTGACTTGCCCGCGCCGTTGGGCCCGAGGAAGGCAAAAATTTCGCCCTCGTTGACCGAGAACGACACGTCATTAACGGCGACGAAGTCGTCGAATTTTTTGGTGAGATTTTTGACCTCGATTATTTGGTTCATAGGTCGTTTTTCGAGAGTATTTTTTTATGCAGCCGGAGGTAGGTTTCGAGCTCCTGGTCGCTCAAGGCGTCAAAGAGCGCGGTAACCATTTCCAGGCGCTTGTTTTTGAGTTCGGCAACGTGCGTCCGGCCCTTGGCCGAGAGCTCGAGCTGGAGCGCCCGCCGGTCGGCGGCGTCGGCTTTTCGGACTACGTAGCCGTTCTCGACCAGCCCGTCGACGAGCTGGGTGGCGGCGCTGGAGGAAATATTGAGCTTTTTCGAGATCTCTTTGATTCCGATGTCGTGGCACTTTTCGATGATCGCCAGGACAAAGAGCTGGGAGTGAGTGATGGAATCCCGGTGCCCCGACTGCATCAGGGTCACGTGCATTTTGTTCCTCATGGCATGGAAGGTCGCCATGATTTCCTCGATCATTTTTTTACGGTTGGCCATAACGTAACCGCTTAAATTAGATTAGATACTTAATATATAAGTATCTTAATTTATTTTAATTCGGCTG
>MHIL01000010.1:38895-45849 GCA_001817495.1 Candidatus Buchananbacteria bacterium RIFCSPHIGHO2_02_FULL_56_16 | reverse complement strand
CCCTCACCCGCAGGGATTAACCAAGGTTCCCTCTCCCACCAGGAGAGAGGAGGTCTTAGAAAAGCTGTCTTAAAAAAGACCCCTCTCCCCTGGTGGGAGAGGGAACCTTGGTTAATCCCTGCGGGTGAGGGGGAAGCTATGGAATATTTTTAAATCTATTTAAGACTTGCTTTGATCCGCTCGCTCACGGTGCTCTTCAGTGCGGCCAGGTGAGCCGGCTCGCGAAAGGTATGCGCCGCGCCGGTGATGACGTGAAACGCCTCAGCAATGGTCTGAAGGTGCGGCTGTTGGTGAGTGCCGCCGAGGCCGGGTATTACAAACACCAACCCTTTCGGGTTAGGTATTAGCTCGTGTTCGATGACGAGCTCTAAGCCGTTTCGGTCGGCGATGGCGGTTTTTTCCGTAGTGCTTCGCCGATATTTTGACCCCCTCCCCCGCCCGCAGCGCCTCGCGAACTCGGCTCGCATGGCGGGCGGGTCACCTCCCCTTAAAACAAGGGGGAGGGAGTTTTTTTCTAGGCCAGCAGGACGCCGCCGTCAACCACCACGATTTCACCGGTCATGTAGGCCGAAGCGTCACTGGCTAAAAACAGGGCCACGGTGGCAATCTCGTCGGGCTCGCCGAAGCGGCCCAGGGGAATCTTGGCGGTGAAGGCTTTTATGCTTTCGTTCATGGCGGCGCCGGTTTTAACCGCGCCCTTAGTCATCGCTTCCACTCCCTCGGTGCTGATGCCGCCCGGCGCGATGGCGTTCACCCGGATGCTTTGCTTGGCCACTTCGAGCGCGAAGTTTTTGGTGAAACCCCAGACGCCGTGCTTGGACGCGTCGTAGGCCGCGAGGCCAACCATGCTGGGGTGGAGCGCGTCAATCGAGGCGACGTTGATAATGACGCCGCCGGGGTTTTTAGCCATCGCCCTGGCCGCCTCGCGGCAGCCGAGAAACACCGATCGGAGGTTGACGGCTTGAATCTTTTCCCAGAATTTTAAATCCATCTCCAGGACAGGCTTGGTAGGAAAGATGCCGGCGTTGTTGACTAAAATGTCGAGCCGGCCGTACTGTTTGACGGTTTTAGCAATGAGATTCTTAACGTCCCGCTCGGCGCTGACGTCGGTTTTGATAAACGTCACGGCTTTTCCCTGCTGCTGAAACCCCCTGGCTTTGGCTTCGCCCTCCTTGACCGCGATGTCGGCGATGACGGTTTTGGCGCCGGCTTCGACCAGACGCCTGACAATGCCATAACCGATGCCCATCGAGCCGCCGGTCACGATGGCGACCTTGCCGGTGAGGTTGAAGAGTTGAGCAATGGTTTTGCTGGGCATAGTTTTAGAACTTAGTAGTCAGTAGGGGCTTTACTGGGCGAGGCTTGGCGGCTCGCACCAATGGTAGCTGGTCGGGCATTTAAGCGAGTTAGCCTGGTAACCTTGCCGGCAGCCATTTTGAGCAGCAAGTCGGAACGAGCCTTGCGCCATCTCCCGGGCCGAGGCTTCACAGCAGCCGTCACCCTCGCAGCGGACCGCCAGCTCTTGGTAGTAGTCGAGTGGTACCGCCGGCTGTGCCGGGTGCGTTACCAGCCAGCCGGCTACCACCACGAGGATCGCGCCAATCAAACCGCCGCAGATCCACAGCAGCTTGTACCGATTCTTCTTCATATCTATTTCTTATTATACCATAGCGGCTGGCACAAAAACATGCGTGCCATCAGCGTGCAGTCAGGACCCCAGGCTTGGCGCTTTCGTCAGTAAAGCACCAGTGATCGTTCCGCGGTGTGTTGGTTATTCTCAAATTTATACCCGAAGAGAGGGGTTCTACTTTTTGTAACCAAAAAGTAGCAAAAAGTTTCGGGGGTGGCCAATGCGCTCTCAAGGCTGATTGAACGTAATCCCTCGGGGAATGGCGCTCGAGTGGCCACCCCCGAACCCCCACCAAGCGGCTGCATGGTTTGTAGTGAGGTTTTACCGGATGGAATGAGCCTGACATGGCGGGGGCTCAAACAAAAAACGCCGCCAACCAAAAACCCCTTCGGTGAGGGGCGTGGTACCTTGGTCGCTTACTTACGCTTCCGCAAGTCTTTGGTTTGTCGGGCCATCTGCCGGCCTTTGGGCGTGTTCTTTTTGGCGTGCTTGATCCGGGCTTTCAGGGCGCTGTTTTGTCCCATACGCGGTGTGGTTAGTGAGTTACGCCCTTTCAGTCTATCGGAATACTGGCCACTTGTCAAAATTTTTAGCGGTTGCTATACTTAAAAGGTAACTAATTAATCTTACGCTCATGAGTCCCATTCAAAAACCGATGGCGGAAGCGCCCCTCCCGAGCGCCGCTCCGCGCCCTGCCGCCAAGAAGCCCAACGTGTGGCTGGTTGTCAGCATCGTGCTGGCTATCGCGCTTATCGGGGTAGTCTTTACCAATTACTTTGGCAAGCAAGACCAGACCCAGATGACGGTCCTCGTGCCCGATACCGCCGGTCAAACCTTGCTTGATTTTATCAATGAAGTCTATGCCGGTCAGATCGGCACGGCTACGCTCAAGGGCGTAACGGTTGAGAGCGGGCTGTATCAGGTTACGGTCAGCATCATTGATCCGCAAAC
This sequence comes from Candidatus Buchananbacteria bacterium RIFCSPHIGHO2_02_FULL_56_16, assembly GCA_001817495.1. Lineage (GTDB taxonomy): Bacteria > Patescibacteriota > Patescibacteriia > Buchananbacterales > UBA6539 > 2-02-FULL-56-16. Next base: position 43,268 of record MHIL01000010.1, on the reverse strand, counting down.
GAACCAGCCGGTTGACCAGACGGTATTCTTGACCCGCGACGGTAAGTACTTCGTGCCCCAGATCGTCGAGATCAGCGCGGTGTTGAACCAGTTCCGCACCCTCCAACAGCAGCCGCCACCCCAGATACCAGCGACTGGCGAGCCCGCTCCTGACGCGAACACCAACGCCGCGCCAACCGACGAGGACGTTCCGGCAACCGAGTAGCTTTGAACTGAACGCGAATCAAAAACCTCCCTGCCAGCGCAGCGGAGGTTTTTGATTCGCGCCTTTGGGGCAGTGCCTAGCGGTTGCAGCAGTCAGTAGTAAGTAGTCGGTAGTGACCATGAATATTTTCTACAGACTACCGACTACTGACTACTACCGTCTCCCCCAGCGCACCAGTCGCGACCGCTTGAGCGGGTAGATGTTGTCCCAGAAGCTGCCCTCGAGCGGTTTGATCTCCTTGAGGTAGTACAGCGGATTGAGCCGGGCCGGGTGGTGCTCGGTTCGAACCTCGCTGACGTGCGGCAGGACGAAGCTGGTGACCAGGAGCCGCAGCGAGCTTGAGATGATAAAGATCAGAAAGAAGACGTTGATGTACGAGAGGTGGACGTACTGGGTGAGGAGCCCGCCGAGCAGGGCGCCGCAGAAGGTGCCGATGCCGCCCAGCAGGTTGTAGTAGGCGACGCACAGCGCCCGGCGCGACGGCTCGATCGAATCATAGATGAAGTTCGAGGACGCCAAGAGGAACGCCGACCAGCCCATCCCGGCCAGCAGCTGGGGCACGAACATCAGGAAGAGGGGACGCTGGGAAATCAACCAGAAGAGCGGCACGGGAATGACGATCAGGCTGCCGAGCCGCAGCAGCTCACGGTTGCCGTAGCGGTCGGCGAACCGGCCCCAGAGCGGCGAGAACAGAAACAGGGACACCGAGCCGGAGACGATGACGGCGGTGTACCAGATTGGGTTAAACTTGAGCTCTTTCCAGAGGTAGACGGCAAAGAACGGCCCGGCGACGCCGGTGGAAAAGTTCATCAGGCTGACGTAGAGGGTGAAGCGGTTGAAGTTGTAGTGGGGGATTTTTTTGACGAACCGCCAGAATGAAAAGTAGTAGTCGCGGTCGAGGTGGATTGGCAGGACGTGGTGCTGGCGCAGGTAGTAGGCTGAAACCAGCCGTCCCAGTCCGGCGACGATAAAAAGTCCGATAAATCCAATGATGAGGCCGCTGTCCCGCCAGGCGTGGAGCCAGAGCGCCCCGAGCAGGGTTGAGCCGACCGAGACAAAACCCAGCAGCCAGTTGCGGCGGGCGAAGTAGCGGCTGCGCAGCTTTTCGGGCACGGCGTCGCCGATCAAGGAAAACCAGGCCGGGCCAGACAGGGCACCGAAGAGCGCGTAAAGGACGTACGCAATGGCCAGGAGCGGGAAGAGGTAGGGCGCTGGGCCGTGGCGGAGAAACCACAGGCCCAGGCCGATGAACAGCAGCCAGGTTGACGCCTGGAGCAGCACCGAAACGAAGACGATCTGCTTGCGGTGGAAGCGCTCGATCAGCCGGCTGCCAAAGATTTGGGCGATTGGGCCCAGGAGCGCGGCAAGGCTCGAGAGGATGCCGAGCTGGACGTTTTGAGCCTGAAGCTCAATGGCGTAGGGGACGATATAGGCTTCGCCGACGCTCGACATCACCGTCGCGCCCGCTCCCTCCTTGATCGAGAGCCGTCGGGTCTGAGTGTAGCGCGCCGCTTGCGCTTCAGTTACATGGGTTGATGGCGTCATGAGTGAGTTGTTACCGTGTCGGAGCCGACCATCGGTGGCTAACGCTCGTCATTATAGCGGCAGCAACGACTTTTTTCAAGCGACATGCGGCTCGTGGTGGCGTCGGGAAGGGTTTTGAGTTATAATGGATTGCAATAACGATACGTTCTAGTCGTAGATGATGGATGAGATGAAGTAATAAATAAGTAAATTAAGCAAGGTAAGTAAATTAAGCCGCTTACTCACTTACTTTACTTATTTCTTACTTACGTAACCCGCCCTTACGCGGCAAGACTGCCATGAAAAAAATTGTCTTAGACATTGAGACTAAAAATACCTTCAGCCAAGTAGGCAGTACCGACGCCGCCCGCCTCGACCTTTCGCTTCTGGTCGTGTACGATTTTGAAACCGACCGCTACCAGAGTTTTTTGGAGCAGGAACTGCCCAAGCTCTGGCCGCTCCTGGAGCGGACCGACCTGATTATCGGCTACAACTCCGATACGTTCGACATTCCGTTGCTCAACAAGTACTACTCCGGCGACCTGACCAAAATTAAGAGCCTGGATCTGCTGGTGGAAATCAGAAAATCACTGGGCCGTCGGTTGTCGCTCGACATGGTCGCCGCCGGCACGCTCGGCGCGGGAAAATCCGGCGACGGGTTGGCCGCGGTACGCTGGTGGCAGCAGGGTGAAATCGAAAAGATTCGCCACTACTGCCAGGAGGATGTCCGGCTGACCAAAGAGCTCTACGAGTACGCGCTCGCTCACCAGCACCTCCGGTACAAAATTATTCAAGAGGTAAAACAGTTCCCCATTGACACCAGCCGCTGGGATGAGCCGGCATCGTCAACATTGAACTACACACTGCCCTGGTAGTGTGTCTTAACCCCGCCGATGGCTAGGGCGGGACGGGATTGACAACATTTTTCAGTCGGTGTACCGTGGTACTATACTATGCGCTTCAAACAGGGTATCCTAAACGTTAATCGGCCGGGCTACGTCCTGCTCGGTTTTGCGGTAATCGCATTTTTAGTGCTCTGCGCCAGCGGCGCGCTGGCATTCTTGCACGGTCCATCGAGCATTTCCGCCATTTGCCCGACGGCCGGGCACCACCTCGAGCTGGTGGCGTCACTCGCCCACGCTTCGATTCCCCAGCAGCTGGCCGTGATGGCGGCGGTCTTCGCGACGCTGCTGGCACTGGCTGTGGTCACGGCAGCGGTACTGCCGTTGACGCTTGGGTTCGCCTACCAACGGGCTGTGGCGTTCGAGTATGGCTCAACCCGCGATTTTTCTTACCTCATACGGTTGTTCGCTTCCGGTATCCTCCATCCGAAAAATTTCTAGGCATTACCAATCTTATGCTTCGTTGTCGGTAGCGCGTGATCGCGCCGCCTCGAAGGATAGGATTTTTTGTTAGGCGCCGCGTCATCACGCGGCTTCATCTTAGTTTAACGGTAATGCTATGGAACAAACGCTCTCTCACCACGGTAAGCTCCGCGGCCCGGCCGCGTCACGCGAGCGGCCATTCCTCGCCCTGCTCAACGCCGCCCTGCTCTTAGTGCTGATCACCTCGGTGGTCACCAGCCAGCTCTTTCTTTCGAGCGCCGCCCGGGTGATGCATCTCGGACCGATGCTCAACCTTACGGCCCAAAATCGTTCGGGGACGCCAAAGCTCTCCGGCAACGCGGCCGACGACGCGATGGCAATGGTCGTCCTTCGCGGCGTGCCGGCGGTCTACGGCTCCGAGCTGAACGTCTCGTTCGACCAGGTCGAGGCTTCGATGAATACGTTGAAGGCGTTCGACCCCACCTATGGCGCCCGGCCGATCAACCTGGTTGACGCGGCGCTGCAGCGCTACATCGCGATTGGCCTGAAGATTGCCTGCGAGTACTGCTGTGGCGCAAAGACTTTGGTGAACACCGACGGCCGGGCGGCCTGCGGCTGCGCCCACTCCCAGGCGATGCGCGGTCTCTTGGCCTACCTCATCCAGAACCACGGCAGCGAGTACAGCGACGACGAGCTGCTCCAGGCGATGGCTCGCTGGAAAGGGATGTTTTTCCCGCGTCAGATGATTGCCAAGCTCTCGGCTAACCTGACCGGCCAGTCGGCGTTCACGCCCGACACCGCCGCGCTGGTGCTGAACGTGAAGCTGCCTCGGTACGGTGGCACCGCCGCCGCGGCCCCGTCGCCAACCCAGGTCCAGAACCTCCCTAACATGGTTGGCGGCTGCTAACTCATTTTTACTGCTACCTTTATGGACTCTCAACCAAAACAGTACGGTGAGCTCGCCGCCCTCGATCAGCGGCTCGACCAGCTCACCACCCAGATCGCTCACCACCGCTCGCTCTCGTTTCGGAGCGTGAGCGTCACCGTTATCTTGACGGTGCTCACCGTGATGTCACTCGCCCAGACGTTACAGGCGTGGGCGATTCTTGATCGGGTCAACGAGCTCGGTCCGGCGCCGGCCGCCGCAGCCACAGTCGCGGCGCAACCGCAAAACGTGAGTAACCTCCCCAACATGGTTGGCGGCTGCTAGCGGGGTAGTGTATGCGTGTACCATTACCCAATTTCAAGCTGCGGGGTTTTCTCGTCGCGGCGCTGGTGCTGCTGCTGGTGAGCAGCGTTGGCATTATCCTGTCGGAGCG
>MHIL01000010.1:38455-38864 GCA_001817495.1 Candidatus Buchananbacteria bacterium RIFCSPHIGHO2_02_FULL_56_16 | reverse complement strand
GTAGAACGGCGTGAAGCAACCCGACCGGCGAGCCTGACGGTGACGGTCATTGAACCGGAAAACTGTCAGCGCTGTGCCGCTACCCAGCCACTCGTTGACCTGATTCGCGCCCAGCCGGTTTCCGTTGCGGGCGTGACCACGCTCACTGCCACGGATCCGCAGGCGAGCGACCTCCTGACTACGTACCGCCTCGATCGAACGCCGGCTCTCATCGTGGGTGGAGAAATCAACAAGGACCAAAAGCTGCAGCAGTTGTGGCAGTCGTACGGTCAGTACGCAGATGACGCGGTGGTCATCTATCCGGTTGGCGTCTATGTAGAGACCGCTGGCCAAAAGGTGCGCGGCGAGGTTTCAGTCACGCTGCTGACCGACCGGCGCTGCGAGACCTGCTACGACGTCGGGATCAACC
>MHIL01000010.1:5878-38392 GCA_001817495.1 Candidatus Buchananbacteria bacterium RIFCSPHIGHO2_02_FULL_56_16 | reverse complement strand
CGAGATCTATCAAGCCCTCAAGGCCGTCTGGCCGCAGGTCGGAACCACCGAGCCTGACGGCACGATGGTGTTCCGCAACGGCGTCACCCAGATGGGAACCTACCGAGATCTCGTCAAGGGGCAAGTGATTACCGCCTCGACCACGCCGGCGTCAGCCCCGCCCGCTGCCGCTCGTTGATTACCCATCTTTAGTACCATTCATTAATGCGTATGAGCAACTCTCAACTAATTCGTACCGTGGCGCTCTACACCGTTTTTGGGGCCGGCGCCGTGCTGGCGCTCTTCGCAACGGTCCAGTCGTTCGCGGTGCCTTCGGTACCGCCTACTCCGTCGGCGCCATTAGCAGCCGCCGCTCCGGTGCAACCGAGCGCGCCGTCGCTGCCCACGGCAACCGACGGCAGCGTTACCACCCAGGTGACCGCCGTCGAGCGGAGCGCCAGTCAGACCACGGTGACGCTCGCAATGGACAACCACCAGTTTGACCTCGGCAGCCTCGACGCCCGGACCCGCTCCAGCTTTAACGGCGTGGCGCCGGCTGACTACCGTGTGCTCCAGTCGGCCTCTGGCGGCCACCACGTGCAGTCCCAGCTGGTCTTTAACGGCGTCCTCTCGGGCGGCCTGACCGTTGGCTTGGGTAACGAGCTTACCTTCCGTTTTACGATTCCGTAAGGGACAACGCATGCGTAAGTCCCTTGGACATCGGATTGCTCCCGTTGGGGCGGCAACGCTCGGCACGGCCGCCCTTGGCCTCATCCTCTACGCGATTCAGGCACTCGGCATGCAGAGTTTCCGCGGCCCGATTGATTTTTTTCTGGAGCGCTGGTACTTCGAGCTGCCGCTGGTCCTCGGTTTTGGCGTTCAGATCGGGCTCTTCGTCGCCATCCGACGGCACGCCCGCGTAAGCCTCGCCGTTCCCGCTGCCACCGGCGGCAGCTCGACCGCCACCATGGTCGCCTGCTGCCTCCACAATTTCGTTCCGCTCATTACGCTCCTCGGGATCGGCGGATTCGCCACCAGCCTCGCCTACTACCAAGACTACCTGTTCGTCGCGAGCCTCGTCGCGATGCTTGTCGGCACCGGCGTGCTGTGGAAGCATTACCGGATGATCCGTCGTCCATCCCACCTCCTTACTCCTTCACCATCAACACTATGTCATTAGCTACTTGGTTACACCGCTACCAGAGCCATGTCGTCGTGTTCGGCGTGGTGGTCGCGACCGTCGCGCTCATCGCCGGCCTCGTCGCCGCCGGTTCGCGCAGCGCTCCGCCGTCACCCGACGGCCAATCAGCAAGCACGAGCCGTCTCGCCGCTGACCGATCGGCCAACGACTTCGGCGCGATCTCGATGGCCGCCGGGCTCGTCAGCACGGACTTTACCATCCGCAACACTACCAGCGAGACCCTGACCATCAGCAAACTCTCGACGTCGTGCATGTGTACGAGCGCCTCGCTCCAGATTAACGAATCAACCTTCGGACCGTTCGGCATGCCTGGCCACGGCGTCATCCCGGCCATCAACCAGACGCTGGCATCGGGCGCGACGGCCAAGGTCACCGTGACCTTTGATCCGGCGGCCCACGGCCCGAGCGGGATCGGCCGAATCGTCCGCAACGTCTACCTCGACGGACCAAGCGGCGAACGGCTGTCGCTGACGATCCAGGCGACCGTAAAACCGTAACTGCTATGCCTCGAATTCGATTTGTATGGCTCGCGGCTGCCCTGGTTGCCGTGCTCGCGATTGTCGCGCTCAAGTTCAGCCCGGCCGCCCCGCAGCTGGTCTGGAATCTGTCGGCCGGCGGGACGCGGCTGCTGCCGCTGGTTACCGTCTCGGCGCTGCTCGACAGCCTCAACCCCTGTGCGTTCTCCGTCCTCGTGGTTACGGTCGCGTTTCTCTTGAGTCTGGGTGCTTCGCGCCGGCGGCTCCTCACCATCGGCGGTGTCTACGTCCTCGGCATCTTTACCGTCTACCTCCTGATCGGTTTGGGCATCGTCTCGGCGCTGCACCTGTTTAACACGCCCCACTTCATGGGCCGCTTGGGCGCGGTGCTGCTGATTGGGCTGGGTAGCGCGAGCCTGCTCGGTGCCCTGTTCCCCGCGTTCCCCCTCCGGCTCAAAATGCCCGCCGCTACCCAGCGGCCAATGGCCAGGCTGCTCGAACGGGCGACGGTACCGGCCGCGTTCGGGCTGGGCCTGCTCGTCGGCTTGTGCGAGTTTCCCTGCACCGGCGGCCCGTACCTCGCGGTGCTCGGCTTGCTCCACGACCAAACCACCCGGTGGCGCGGATTTTGGTACCTGCTGTGGTACAACCTCCTGTTCATCGCGCCGCTGGTGGTTATCCTGGCGCTGGCGTCCGGTCGCCGGAGCGTTGAGCTGCTCGAAGCCTGGAAACGACGCAACCTGCGGGCCACGAGACTCATCACCGGTATCGGCATGATCATCCTTGGATTTGCCATTCTTACCTTCTAACCTTATGAACCTATGAACTACCCCTCGCTACCCTCGCTGCTAGAAAAAGTCGCGCAGCTGCGCGCGAACGGCGCTATCGACCTCTCAACCGAGGAGGACTTGAGCATCGCGGTGATGAACCTCGTGAGCATCGAGGAGCACTGCTTCTTCAGCAGCCAGAAGACCGGCAACCAGTCGTACCTGGATCTGCTCGACCAGGTGCGCCAGGCGCGCGCCGAGCTCCTTGGCCAGCTCATTGACCGCCACGAGGGCGAAAGCTGGTGCATCAGCAAGCACCTGCTGGCCGCGACCATGCGCTTGATCGAGGTCGGCACCAAACGCCGCGCGGCCGGGCAGCCCGAGCTCGCTCGTCAGACGTTTGACCGCGCCTACCAGCTCTATGGACTGTTCTGGAGCTTACGCCTCAAGTTGAATGAACCCGGCGCGATCGCGACGGCAGTTTCGGCCGAAGCCCGTGCCTCGGAAAAGTCGGGTAGTACCAAACCGTGGGATTACCGCGCTATCGTTGATAAACTCGTTGACTGCTGTGACGAACGGGCGAAAAAGTGATACAATGCAATCGTTCAGAGTTCTTAGTCCAAAGTTAAAAATTTTTACTCATCCTTAACGCTGCGCCTATGTCCTCACCCCTGAACAAACAGGCGATTGCGACCGCGGCCGCCGGCACCGTCGGCGTTGCCTATGCCGTTTGCGCTCTCTTTGTCAGCCTCTGGCCGCGGGCCGCGATGGCCCTCATGGGCTGGCTGGTCCACCTGGTGAACGTGGACCGCTACGCCGGCGATATCCGCATCACGTTTCCCGGTTTTATCTTCGGGTTGGTGGAAGCGATGGTCTACGCAGCAGCCGTGAGCTGCCTCTTCGCCTGGCTCTACGAGCGCGCCAGCCGCTAACGGCACTCAGCGGCGGCATGCTTAAACCCTTCCGCAGCGCGGCAACCAGCCGGAGTATCATCCCGTTTAAGCGGGTGCTGATCTCAAGCCGCGGTTCAGCCGCGGTGTCTACCGAAGGCCAGTAGATCATCAATACGCCGGCAAGCGTCCAAACCACCCCGCGCAAGCGGCGGCTGACGTCGGCCGAAAGCGGCGGTTCTAGCCTCGCCATTCCCGCCATTACTATTTAGCATCGATAGACCCAGCTACCGCAAAAAATACTTTTAGGGTAATAGTAAGGATGAAGGCAAATTGTACGATGGTTAATTTTTTGCTATACTTTTAGTATGGTACGCTGTGTTAAACAGTATAAAATAACTGCCCCATTCGTTCTTATTTTTTTCGTCGTTGGCGCGATTTTTTCGTGTGCCAGCTATTTTCACCACCCGACCCTCGTAGACCAGACGAATGTAATCTTTGATGACGGCACGGCGGCTGCAATGATCGGGTGCTGCGCGGAATCGCCCCAACAGTACCCACCTTCCGCCCTGCTAAGGACCACGGCGGTTGAAAACCACTCGTTGAATATTGTGAATCTTGCGCTCGCACCTCACAGCTTTGGGATACTGCTTGTCGCAGGAGTATTACTTAGCTCAGAATACGCGCGTCGAACTTGGAAACGTCGTCTTCTCTCCCGCCCTATCTACTTTCTAACTGAAGCTTTTTCTCAAGGTCTCCTCCATCCTCATATCTACGAACCAATAATACTAAAGACGAGCTAAGCTTTTCGCAGCAATCTCCGTTTTGGAAACGAAGCGAAAAGGCCGCTCGTTTTTTGTGTCGGTAGAATAAATAAATATAATGGTACCTCTATGGATCACGAATCAACTAACCAATTCTTCTCTCGTCTCTCCCCCAAAATAGGTTTCTTGCTAGGCTTGGGTGGTGCTGCGATGCTCATGTTTGTCATCGGTTTCTTTGTGCTGTTAAGTATTGTCCTAAAACAGGACAACAGTAGTGCGGCAGCGCGCCAGCCATCAGCCAATGCTCCAGCGGCAGCCGCGGCGGCCGCGCCCACGTCCCCACCGACCGGAAATCGTGTCGGCGCTATGGCCCCGATCACTGACCAAGACTGGATCCGCGGCAATCGTAACGCCAAAGTTTCCATCGTTGAATACTCCGACCTGGAATGCCCATTCTGCAAGCGGCATCACCCAACGATGCAGCAAATTGTAGCCGCGTACGACGGTCAAGTTAACTGGGTCTACCGTCATTTTCCTTTAACTTCACTCCACTCCAAGGCACCGAAGGAGGCCGAGGCCACGGAATGCGCCGGTGAGCTGGGCGGCAACGACGGATTTTGGAAGTATGTCGATCGACTCTTCGAGATTACACCGGCAAATAACGGCCTCGATCCGCTGGAACTGCCAAAGATCGCTGAGTATGTGGGACTCGACAAGGCAAAATTTGAAACCTGTCTCAATTCCGGTAAATACGCCCAGAAAGTCCAGCAGCAGTACCAGGATGGCGTTGCGGCCGGTGCGACTGGTACACCGTATAACGTCATTGTTGCCGGGGACCAAAAAATTCCCGTTAACGGGGCGGTGCCGTTCGAACAGTTCAAGGCTGTGATTGATCCGCTCTTGCAGCAGCAATAACGATACGGTAATGGCTAAACCGTTAGGAAAAACGCTCAGGGAGGCATTAATCCAGCCCGCCTCCCTGGGTATCGCCCTGTCGGTAACCGCTCTCATGCTGGTTACCACCGTCACGCTCATGAACAATTCGTTCTTGCAGGCGGTTCTTGCCTCTGGTTCTTTCAGCCCGAGCCAGAAGTTACGCATCGTCTGGGTCACCCTTGGTTCATTTCGTACGACCCTGTCAGGCGTCGAACAGGCAATGACGCTGCTGACCGCCGTTCTTTCCGGAATCAACATCGCGGTCCTTACCTACTACATCAAGCAGAGAGTTGCCATGCAGGCGGCGCTCGGTGCCAGTACCCTGGGGATTGTTGGCAGCCTTCTCGGCGTTGGTTGCGCCTCCTGTGGTTCAGTCTTGCTCGTGTCACTGTTTGGATTCTCGACCGCCGCTGGTTTCTTAGCGGCGTTGCCGTTGGGCGGCATGGAATTTGGCTTGGGGAGCATTGCCATTCTCACGCTTTCCATTGCCTTCATGCTTAAAAAATTGCGATCACCACTGGTATGCAAATAGTAAATCAACCACCAATAAACGCGGCCGTGCGGCCGACCAAACGGGAGCGGCGGCAACTCAAGCGCGAGAAATACGAGAGCGAACAACAGCGCGGCCAACAAAAAAAGATGGTTGCAAAGCTGACTAAGTATGGAGTACTCATCCTGGTTGTCGGTGGCGTTGGGTATGGTATCTTTCGCGCTGGTGCCCGTCCCCGACCCGGCGAAACCGTCGTTGATTTGGGCAACCAGCACATCGCCTCGGTTACCGCTAACCACGCGCCCTACAATACCTTTCCGCCCACGTCCGGCCCGCACGTCGGTGACAAAGCAGTGGCCGGAATCCACACCGAACAGATTCCTGACGAACTGCAGCTCCATAACCTCGAAGACGGTGAAGTTATCATTCACTACGACCCAAGCCGCATTACCGCCGACACCGTACGCGAGCTTGAGGCGCTCGTCAATGGCTACCGTGAAAAAATGCTCCTCGAGCCGTACATCAACCCGGCGCTCCCCGCGCCGATTGTCCTAACCGCTTGGACAAAAATTGACCAACTCGAAACTTTTGACCAGGAGCGCATCGTGAATTTTATCAAAGCCTACCAAGGGATTGACCACCATAAACAAACCACTAAACTTTAAGTCTACTGCGCCATGAAAAAAATTATTCTGGTTGCCGCAATCGTTCTCGTCACGGGAGCGACGACACTGATTGTTTGGCAATATAAGCAAAACCCGTCGCGAGAATCGCTCCAGGCAATCAACTTTCCTCAAGTAAAGCAACAGGACGTTGTTATATTGGGTGATGGTGATAGTTTCAACTTAGTAGCGAGCATGGTCAAAAAAAATATTAACGGCCGGGAATTCAAAATGCTCGCCTACAACGGTTCAATCCCCGGACCATTAATCAAAGGTACAAAGGGATCGACAATCACGGTCAACTTCACGAACAACACTGATCAGGAAACGACGATTCACTCCCATGGGGTACGGCTAGACAACCAATTCGATGGTGTGCCTGATGTTACCCAAGCGCCGGTCAAGGTTGGAAAAACATTCGCCTACAAGATCAAATTTCCTGATGAAGGTCTGTACTGGTATCACCCGCACCTTCGCGAGGACTACGCCCAGGAACTCGGATTGTACGGTAATTTTTTGGTCTTAAGCGATGACCCCCAGTATTGGTCATCGGTCAACCAAGAGTGGGTGGTATTTCTTGATGATATTCTAATCGAGGATGGCACCATCGTTCCGTTTGACGCCGACCAGGCCAACCATACCTTGATGGGCAGGTTTGGCAACGTGATGCTGGTCAATGGTGAAACCAGCTATCAGTGGAAAGCCAAGCGCGGTGAAGTAGTGCGAATTTATGTAACTAACGCGGCCAATACCCGACCATTCAATTTCACTATTCCCGGCGCGCAGATGAAACTGGTCGGTGGCGACAACGGCAAATATGAGCGCGAAACATTGGTGGATTCAGTTATGTTAGGTCCTTCGGAGCGGGCGATAATCGAAGTACTATTTAACAAGGACGGAACATACCCAGTGGAGCACCAAATGCCTGATAAAACGTACGTTTTGGGCCAGGTCGTTATTGCTGATGAACAGGCACCGGAATCTTTTGCCGCCTCATTTGCGACGCTGCGAACCAATAGTGATGTAATCCAATCTATTGATCCGTTTCGGCCATACTTTGACCGCGAACCCGACAAACAGCTCAAGCTGACCATTGCCATGAAATCACCGATGGGTACGTCAGGCGGTAACCAGCACATGATGCACGGCGGCATGGTGATGGACAACGCCATGATGCAAATGGGTGACCCAAAACCCATTGAGTGGGAAGATGATATGGGGACGATGAACCGTAACTCAACCGTTGACACGCTCGAGTGGCGGCTGACTGACCAAGCAACGACAAAATCCAATCTCGACATTGCCGATTGGCAATTCAAACAAGGCGAGGTGGTTAAAATTCGAATCTTCAACGACCCAAGCTCAATGCACCCGATGCAGCACCCCATCCACATCCACGGCCAGCGGTTCCTGGTGCTGACCACTAATGGCGTGCCGAGCGGCAACCTCGTCTGGAAAGACACGGCGCTGGTTAAGACTGGCGACACCGTGGACCTGCTGGTCGAAATGGCGAACCCCGGCACCTGGATGGCTCACTGCCACATTTCCGAACACCTCGCAGCCGGGATGATGATGAAGTTTGAAGTCAAATAGGCACCCCCTTGACACGCTTTGGCATTGGTCTATACTAGGAGGTAGGGGTATATCCTATTATCCACAATTAACCATCACGTCCCATGGTAGACCAAAAACTCAAACATCGAGCGCTCCACCGGGCTAAGATTATCAAGGGCCAGGTTGCGGGCCTCATGAAAGCCGTCGAGCGCGAGGACTACTGCACCAAACTTCTGGCCGAGTCACTCTCGATCCAGCGTTCGCTGCAGAGCCTCGATCGCCTCCTGTTGGAAAATCACCTGCGCACCCATGTCAAGCGTCAAATGCAGATCAAGGGTCAGGATGAAAAAACAATTCGGGAACTGATTGAAGTATACACCTTAGCCAATAAGTAACGCTTAATCGTATGAATCATTCACATAATAACCAATCAAACCACGATGCTAAAATGATGTGGTGGATGATTGCCGGTTGTTTGCTTTTGCCGCTGCTCCTGCTGCTTTTCTTCAATAAGGGCGCCGCCACGGGTGGCGGATCATCATGGGCCTGGCTGATATTTGTCGTGGTATTCATTGTCGCCCATGTGGGGATGTTTTTTGGGCACGGTAAACATCATAACGAACAGGCTGACGACCGAAAAACCGCAACAAACGATGACCATTCAGATTCAGAGAACCAGACTGACCATTCTAACTAATGTAATTTTTTACCTATGCAACTGAACGGACAAAAGTTTGCTTGGGAATCTGCGGCCACAACGGGCGTGGTCTATAGTATCTGCACGATTTTTGTCGCCCTTTTTCCGGCGTTTTCCACGAAACTCATGGGCTGGCTATTTCACCTCTTGAATTTTGAAATTCTTGGTCGGGGTCTCAACGTTACGTTTGGCGGATTCATCGCCGGTCTCGGGCAAACGGTGCTGTACACCTACATTGGTGCCTGGCTGTTTAGCTGGCTCTTTAACCGGGCGGTTAAAAGCTAAACTGCCAGATGCATAATTAATGCGGTTGTTAAAAAATAGCCAAAAACCAAACTTAAAATTTACTCACGTACTTGAATCATATGGTCACAGACGAAAGGTTCCGCTGGCCACGAACTGCGCACTGCAGCGGTGGCCACCGTACCGTGTCCCGGGCATGACGTAAAACTGCCCCTGAATTAATTACTGCTTACACTGATCTAACCTATGCCCAAGTACGGTTATGCTAAACAACTGAATATACCTTTTGATACGGCGATAAACAAAACCATCGCCGCGTTGAAAAAAGAGGGCTTTGGCGTGCTCACCGACATTGACGTCAGAAAGACTCTGAAAGAGAAGCTTAACGTGGAATTCAAACGTTATCGCATTTTGGGCGTCTGCAATCCGACACGAGCATACCAGGCCCTACAAAATGAAGAAGAAATTGGTTTACTGCTTCCATGTAACGTCATTGTCTATGAAAAAGATGGCAGCGTTGTCGTCTCAGCCCTGAAACCAAGCGTCGCTTTCACCATTATTGATAATGAAAAATTAAAACCACTGGCAGATGCAGTTGAGGTTATATTACAGCGAGTAATTGACCGCCTTTAACCCATGTCACGATTCACCAAAACCATTTACCTGCTGCTACTCATTCTCCTAATCGCCCAGCCGCACTTTATCACTGGGCATGTTTTTTTTATTCCCCAAGTCTTTGCCCAGTCGCTCGCTAACGTATTTCTGATTGGGATCGCCTATGGCGTCTATCAAATGCACCGTAGAGACATTGAAAGAAAACAACGGGAAAAAGAACAGATGGAGCAGGCGTTAGAACTATCGAGTAGTCAACTGAGCGATGCCTATCGGTACATTGGCTTAATCAACCGTCGCTTGCCGCTTTTGAAGGCGGTGACAACGGGGCTACTGGCTCAGCCGAAGCGCTACAAAAACGGTAAGCGGCTCATTTTTGAAGAGCTGCTCGCCACCGCTGTTGTATCGCTCGCTCGAGCGCCGTGGGGCGTATTTCGATTTATTAATACTAACACTGGCCGGACTGAGCGCGAGTTTATCCATACGGCCAAAAATTATCTATTGCTCAAAACCACGATCAGCAATAAAAAACTACTCAACGCAAACGAGTTGCAATGGCTAGAAAAAATTGACGGCCGCTACGTCTTACCCACCTCGGATTACGAAGCCGCCATTCGCTGCTTCTTTATATTTTCCGAGGGTGAAAATAGTATTGAGAACGAAAAGTCCACCCTCCAAGCAATCGTTGACCAAGCGCAACTATTCTACCAATACCTTTACGGATCATTTTCAAAATATGAATCAACCCAACCAGCAACATCATAACCACGGGTCTGCCCCCCGCAGTCACATGACAAAGCCGGCGGGATCAGCGGCTACATACACATGCCCGATGCATCCGACGGTCCGCCAACATCAGGCTGGCCTGTGTCCCGAATGTGGCATGCAGCTGGTGCCCCTAAAAGAAAAGGAAGGCGCCCGTGCCGGTCACGATGGCTTTAATAAACACCAAGGGCATTCAACCAACATTTTCAAAGTAAAATTTTTAGTCAGCCTCAGCTTGTCACTGCCGGTGGTGGCATACTCGGACATCGCTCAGACGCTGCTGAAATACCAAGCGCCGTCGTTTCCTGGGTCAGTCTACCTGCCGCTCACTCTGGCGTCGATAATCTTTTTTTATGGCGGCTGGGTGTTTATCGCTGCAGCCTACCGCGAGCTGAAAGCCAAGCTGCCCGGTATGATGACGCTAATCTCCCTGGCCATTTCCACCGCCTATGTCTACAGCCTCTACGTAACCGTGGCGGGCGGCGACAAGACGCTCTTCTGGGAACTCTCCACCCTGATTACCATCATGCTGCTCGGCCACTGGCTGGAAATGCGGGCGGTAACCGGCGCCCAGAGCGCCCTGAAAGAACTATCAAGGCTGTTGCCGGATCAAGCCGAAGTGATCAGAAATGGCAAAACTGAACTGGTGCCGCTTGAAGCGATTCGAGCTGGAGATATCGTGCTGGTCAAGCCCGGCGGGAAAATCCCCACCGACGGCGTCGTTACCGAAGGCAGCTCCGATGTCAATGAGTCAATTGCTACCGGTGAATCGAAGCTCGTGACGAAGAAAGTCGGCGATGCGGTGATCGCGGGCACGATCAACGGCGACGGTGCACTAAAAATCGAGGTGACAAAAATTGGTGATGAGACTTTTTTGGCCGGCGTGATGCGCCTGGTGGCCGAAGCCCAGAGCTCGAAGTCGCGGCTGCAGATGCTTTCGGATAGAGCCGCCTACTACCTAACCATTATTGCGGTTGTCACCGGCGGCGTCACCCTTGCCAGTTGGCTGGCGGTAGCGGAGCCCGCTTTTGCCATTGAGCGGATGGTGGCCGTGCTGGTTATTGCCTGTCCGCACGCGCTGGGGCTGGCCATTCCTTTAGTGGCATCGATTTCAACCACCAAAGCCGCCCAGAACGGTTTTTTGGTCAAGCAGCGGCTGGCCCTTGAGGCGGCGCGTAATATCGACGTTGTGCTGTTCGACAAGACCGGAACACTAACCAAAGGTGAGTTCGGTATCGACAAAATCCTACCCGCGGACGCGACCGATGAAGCGCGGGTGCTCCGGCACGCGGCTTCCGTTAATAGCCAGTCTGAACATCCAATCGCTCAAGCGATCGTCAGAGAGGCCAAAAATCGAAATTTGGATTTGATGGCAATGAGCGGCTTCAGCCGAATTGCCGGCAAGGGCGCTCAAGCACTCATCGACGGTAGCGAGGTCATGGTTGGCAGCTCAACCCTCTTAGCCGAGAGCGGTGCGGTACTAACCGCAACAATGCAAGCAGCTATTCATGAGCTTTCGGTGCAGGGTAAAACCGTTATTTTTGTTATCGCTCAAAAGCGAATGCTCGGCGCCATTGCGCTGGCCGACGTTATTCGTGAGGAATCACGTCAAGCAATAAAATCACTCCGCGAAATGGGGGTCAAAACCGCCATGGTTACTGGTGACGCTGAAGATGTCGCTGCCTGGGTGGCCAGCGAACTGGGCATTGACGAATACTTCGCAAAAGTGCTACCGGACCAAAAATCAGAGAAAGTAAAACTCTTGCAATCAAAGGGGCAAAAAGTTGCCATGGTCGGTGACGGGGTCAATGACGCGCCAGCGCTCACCCAAGCCGACCTTGGGATTGCGATTGGCGCGGGGACGAATGTCGCCATTGAATCGGCCGGTATCATCCTGGTCAGAGACGACCCGCGCGATATTGCTAAAATCATCCGGCTCTCACGGCTTACCTACACCAAAATGATTCAAAATCTGTTTTGGGCCACTGGTTACAACATCGTGGCCATACCGCTAGCAGCTGGGGTTTTAGCCGCTAAGGGAATCCTGCTGCAACCAGCCTTAGCCGCGGTATTTATGTCTCTTTCGACCGTCATGGTGGCCATTAATGCGGTGCTGCTAAAAAAACAAAAAATTTAGCATCATACAAAAAAAGTAAATTAAAGCGGCCCAATTAGCCTGGCCGATTTAATTTATCCGCTGTTGTTTCTTTTTGCCGAGACCGAAAGCGTGTTCATTCCGCGCACTCTTGACGTGGTGCTATTCCTGGTTTATACTGCTAACATGCAATGGACCTACTCTTCACTAGCAAAAATAGCGGCAATGGTCATTCTGCTGACCTTTGCCCTTTTTACCATGCTCGGGCTTAGCATGAACATTCAGATGAGCAGTGGTCAGCACGGTATCATGATGAGCTGCCCGTTCGCGCCTGGCAACTCGCTGTGTCCCATGAGCTTGACTGAACATATTTCCCGGTGGCACTTGCTGGCCAGTCCCATCCTGCCGGCATCGGCCGGGCTACTGATTTTACTGTTTGGATTTTTCTTCGTTGCTGCTCGCGCGGAGCGGGATACATCGCCAGTTACTATTGCGAAGCCATTGGGACGAGCACACCCAATTGGTTTATACCGGCTCAACTGGGCCGAAGCGAGCTACTTGCGCCTGGCCTTTGCCACGGGCGTCATCCATCCCAAAATTTACTAACGATTCATTGTAATCTTATCCCTGTCGGACCGGTTGGTTCGGCGCGTTCGGGATAAGATTTTTTGTTAAGTTTCATTCATTACGTTTAGCTAATTTCTGTATGAGTCACAAATTACACCTTCGCATTGACGGGATGCACTGCCAGAGCTGTGAGGTGCTCATCGAACGCAAGTTCCGGCAGGTAGCGGGCGTCGAGCGGGTGTCCGTCAGTCACGCGGCCAAGCGGGCGATTGTCCGCTACTCGACCCGGCCGGACGTGGCCGCGCTCCAGCAGGCGATCGGCGCTGACGGCTACCGCATTACTGCTGCTGATGGGCAAGCCGTTGACCTGGCGCCGGCAGCACAACGCGGCCGCGGGGCGGAGTACCTCCAGATCGGCGCGATCTTCTTGATCATGGTTGCCCTCTACCTCTTGTTGGGCAAGCTCAACCTCATCCCCCGAGGCTTTGGCATCTCGGAAAACATGAACTACGGCTTGGTGTTTGGCATTGGCCTAGTTGCTTCAATCACGACTTGTATGGCGGTAACCGGCGGTTTGCTGCTCGCCGCTGCCGCCCGTTACGCCGAGCAGCACCCGGGGGTGAGCGCGAGCCGTAAGTTTCGGCCGCTACTCTACTTCAATCTCGGCCGGCTCGGCGGCTACACCTTGTTTGGCGGCTTGGTCGGCGCACTGGGGTCGGTGATCTCCTTCTCGGACCGGTTCAACGGCATGGTCATCATCGTCGCGAGCATCGCCATGATTCTGCTTGGCTTGCAGTTGCTTCACTTCTTTCCGGGGCTGCAGCGTCTCTCGGTCAAACTGCCAAAAGGTTTGAGCCACAAGATCCACGATCTGGCCGAGAGTGATTCAAAAGCGGCGCCGATCACCTTGGGAGCGCTGACGTTCTTCTTGCCCTGTGGCTTTACCCAGGCCCTGCAGCTCTACGTCTTGAGCCAGGGCGGCATTGCCCGCGGCGCGCTCTTAATGTTTTTCTTCGCCCTGGGTACGATGCCGGCCTTGCTCTCCGTGAGTGCGCTCTCGTCGGTCTTGCGCGGCAGTCCCCAGCAGCTGCTGCTTAAAGTCGCCGGTGTGACGGCAATTCTGCTGGGTGTGTTCAACATCCAAAACGGTCTGGTGCTGGCGGGTAACCCGTTTACCGCCCTGCGCCAGTCACCGCCCGCGGCCACGGCCCAAGCCGTTGACCCCAACGTTCAGATTGTTAACGGTACCCAGGTGCTTAAGATGCAGGTCAGCGGCACCGAGTACATTCCCGCACAGTTCACCGTCAAAAAGGGGATGCCGGTCGTCTGGGAAATTGACGGCAGCCGCGCCGCTGGCTGCATGAGTTCGTTCATCGCGCCCAAGCTGGGCATCCGCGAGTTCCTGCCGAAAAACAGCATCAAGCGGATCGCCTTTACTCCGACCCAGACCGGTACCTTTGAGTTCAGCTGCGCCATGGGAATGGGCACGCCCGGCGCGGCGATCATCGTTGTCGACGGCGATCAGCCCGCAGCTGCGCCGCGCCAAAAGCAACCAGCCTGTGATCCGAAAGTCGCCAACTGTCTGACGAGCTAACGCAGCCGCTATGCTCACCACGACTGAACTAATGGTCAGCGGCACCCACTGCACGGCTTGTCAGGCGTTGATTGAAGACGTCTGCGCCGAGCTGCCGGGCGTAAAAAGCTGCGCCGTCAACTACCAAACCGGACAAACGACCATTACCCACGAACCAACGCTCGATGTTCGCAACATCGTTGCCGTCATCGAAGCCCTCGGTCCGTACCGGGTTGTTTTGCCCGCGTCCGCTGCTTGAGCTCACACTAATTAGCTTGTAGCTTCTTAGCTTTTTAGGAATTGGAGAGTCCTTGTACGTTGTACTAAAAAGCTACAAGCTAAGAAGCTAAAAAGCTAATTCCTAACTCCTAATTCCTCGCTACTTTAAAGCTCTAGAATATGAAGCAAACGTTTGCCATTCACGGCATGCACTGCGCGAGCTGCGCGCTCAGTATCGAGCGCCAGCTCAAAAAGGTACCCGGCGTTACTAGCGCGGTGGTTAACTACGCCTCGGAAAAAGCCACCGTTGACGCGAGCGCCGACGTCAGCGCCCAGGCGCTGCAAACTGCCGTTGCCTCGGCCGGTGACTACCGGATCATCCAGTCCGCGCCGGCCGCTAATCACCACGGCATGAGCCACGACGGGCAACCCGGCGCGTCAGTGGCCGGTGAGCACGACCACGCGGCCATGCTCAAGGAGCGCGACATCGCTCGGCTGCGGCGTAAAACCATGCTCGGCGCGATCGCCTCGGTGGCGGTAATACTCCTGACCCTGCCGGACATGGTACCCGCGCTGATGGGCCTCGCTCCGCGCGAGGTGCTCTTCGCCCTTCAGCTCCTGATCGCTACGCCGATCCAGTTTTGGCTCGGCTCGCAGTTCTACCGCGGGACCTTGGCCGGGCTCAAGCATTTCTCGGCCAGCATGGACACGCTGATCGCCGTGGGTACCAGCGCAGCCTACGGCTACTCGGTGCTGGCTACCCTCCTGCCCCAGCTCTTTACCGGCGCGGGCATAGAAGCGAACGTCTACTTTGACGCGTCGGTGGTTATCCTGACCCTGATTGTCCTGGGTAAGTACCTCGAGGCGCGGGCCAAGGGTCAGGCATCGGAGGCGATTAAGAAGCTGGCCGGCCTGGCCGCCAAGACCGCCCGGGTGGTTCGCGACGGTCACGAGCTCGATCTGCCGATTGAGCAGGTGGTGGTCGGCGATACCGTCGTCGTCCGGCCGGGTGAAAAGATCCCGGTTGACGGCGTAATAACCGACGGCAGCTCGGCCATCGATGAGTCAATGATTTCCGGCGAGAGCGTGCCGGTTGATAAGACCACGGGCGACCCGGTCATCGGCGCGACGCTCAACAAGTCCGGGCTGTTCAAGTTCCGGGCGACCAAAGTCGGCGCTGACACGGCCCTCCAGCAGATCATCCGGCTGGTCGAAGAAGCCCAGGGCTCCAAGGCGCCGATTCAAAAGCTTGCCGACCTGATCTCCGGCTACTTCGTGCCGGTCGTCATCGCCATCAGCATCGTTACGTTCGTCGTCTGGCTCCTGGCCGGCCAGCCGTTCGCGTTGGCGTTTTTCACCTTCATCGCGGTCCTGATTGTCGCCTGCCCCTGCGCGCTGGGCCTGGCGACGCCGACCGCCATTATCGTCGGCACCGGCCGCGGCGCCGAGCACGGTATCCTGATTCGCGACGCCGAGAGCCTCGAGCTGACCCAGAAAGCCAACACCGTTATTTTGGATAAAACCGGAACGCTCACCCAGGGCGCGCCGGAAGTAACCGACGTGGTAGCCGACGATCCCGCTGCGTTGCTGCGCAGCGCCGCCGCCGCCGAGCGCGGCAGCGAGCATCCCCTCGGCGTCGCCATTGTTAAGCACGCCCAGGCCGCCGGCGCGGCGCTGCCCGAGCCGCAGCACTTCAAGGCGGTCGCCGGCTTTGGTTTGGAAGCGACGGTGGAAGGCCGGCAGGTGCTGGTCGGTAAGCCCGGCTTTATGGCCGAGCGGGGAATTAACACCGATCGATTTGCCGCTGATGCCCAGCGGCTGGCCGCGGCGGGCAAAACCGTGGTCTACGTTGCCATTGATGGTCAAGCCGCCGGCTTGATTGCCCTGGCCGACACGCTTAAATCCAGCTCGGCTGAAGCGGTTAAGTCGCTGCAGCGTCTGGGCCTGCAGGTGGTGATGATTACCGGCGACAACGTTGCCACGGCCAACGCGATCGCCAGCCAGGTGGGCATCACCGAGGTGCGCGCCGAGGTGCTGCCCGAACATAAAGCCGAAGCAGTCCAGGCCCTGCAACAACAGGGACACAAGGTGATTATGGTCGGCGACGGCATCAATGACGCCCCGGCTCTGGCCCAGGCTGACATCGGCATGGCGCTCGGCAGCGGCACCGACGTAGCAATGGAAGCCGCCGACATTACTTTAGTCGCCGGCGACCTGCGTAAGATTGTCGAAGCCATCCGCTTGAGCCGGGCGACGATGAGCACCATTCGGTGGAACCTGTTTTGGGCCTTCATCTACAACATCCTCGGCATTCCAATCGCCGCCGGCGTACTCTATCCGTTCTGGGGCATCCTGCTTCACCCGATCATCGCTTCCGGCGCGATGGCGTTTAGTTCAGTCTTTGTCGTAACCAACTCACTGCGGCTGAAGCGGGTGCGGATTGGGGCGGTGTAGGGCCGGTTCAGTGAGTAAGTCGAGATAAGTAAAGTAAGTAAATTAAGTAAAGTAAGCGGGGTATGCGAGTAAGCCGGCTTAATTTACTTATCTTGCTTACTTTACTTACCAAGCTAACCTTGACTTTTTCCCAAAAAAACTGCTACCATTGCCGCTAGAAAGGAGACATGATCAACCACTCGCTGGTTGATTTTAATGCAACGCGGTTCATTACAACTCAAGAAGGGAGGCATGCAACCATGCCAATGTCAAAAGGTTTCAGCCGAAGGCTCCTGCCGCAGCTGCCCGAGATTGCCCGGCATTATGGTACGCCATTTTTCGTCTATGATGCCCAGGGGATCCGGGAGACGGTGCACGAGCTGATTGAAACGTTTGCCTCATGCGGTTTCCGTCATCCCGATCAATTCCAGGAGTTTTTCGCCGTTAAGGCACTGTCGAATCCGGTCATTCTCACCCTCCTCCACGACCTCGGCCTGGGCTTTGACTGCAGCTCGCCGGCCGAGCTCAAGTTCGTGCGGCAAATCGGCGCCAAGCCCGACCAGATCCTGTTTACCTCGAACAATACCCAGAGTTTCGAGATGGCCGAGGCCTTAGATCACGGCGGCGCGATCATCAACTTCGATGACATTAAACATCTGCGGTTAGTTAACGGCAAATTGCCGTCACTCGTCTGCTTCCGGTACAATCCAGGCCCCAAGCGAACCACAGGGTACAATGCGATCATCGGCGCACCGGCCAAATGTAAGTATGGTGTCCCCGATGAACAGATCGTCGAGGCCTACCGCCAGGCGATTGAGCGGGGCGCTACCGAGTTTGGCCTGCATACCATGATCGTGTCCAACGAGCGGGACTACCGCTCAATGACTGCAACGGCAGCATTACTCCTCAATGTCGCGACTCGACTTCAGCGGGAACTGGGGATCAAGCTCAAGTTCATCAACCTCGGCGGCGGTATTGGCATTCCCTACCGGCCAAAAGATGAACCGTTTAACCTGCCGTCCTTTGCCACCGAGATCCGTAACCTCTTTGATGAGGCGGCTCATCAGCTGGGGTACCAACCGAAGCTCTACCTCGAATGCGGCCGCCATATCACTGGACCTCACGGCGTTTTCATCGCCCAGGTAGTCAACATCAAAGAAAGCTACGAGACCTTCATTGGCCTCGACGCCAACTGCACCTCGTCAATCATGCGGCCGGTAATGTACTACCCGGACGGTGGCTACCACCACATTTCAATCGCCGCTTCCGAAGGCCGGGAGCAAGTCATTGCTAATGTGGTCGGTTCGGTCTGCGAAGACCGCGAGCGCTTCGCCT
Source organism: Candidatus Buchananbacteria bacterium RIFCSPHIGHO2_02_FULL_56_16 (assembly GCA_001817495.1). Lineage (GTDB taxonomy): Bacteria > Patescibacteriota > Patescibacteriia > Buchananbacterales > UBA6539 > 2-02-FULL-56-16. The sequence goes on along the minus strand of MHIL01000010.1, from coordinate 20,134 downwards.
GGAACCGGCCGCTGCCCAAAGCGCAGATTGGCGACCTCGTGGTCATGCACGACTGCGGAGCCCACGCGCCGCAGATGGGCGGCCGATACAACAACCGGCCGCTCGAGTGCCAGGAGCTGCTGCTTGACAACGGCACGATCCGACGAATTCGTCGGGCCGAGACGTTCGCTGATCTTACTGCCACGCTCCACTGCGACCCTGATCGAATAGAACTCAACCCCAGGAGGGAAATACCATGTCCAACACCAACACCTTAGTTAGCAGGGGCTTCCAAGTACCGCTCACCGAAGTAGAGCCCGCGCCTCGCGTCATCACGCCGCCCGACCCCAGTCTCGACGGATTCTGGCGCTGCCGGGTGGCGGACCGCTGCGGCGGCGCAGGGTTTGACGAGCCGGGCAGCGGCTACAGCTTTTCAGCCGTGCTCGCTGAAGAGCGCGAGCTGGAACAGCTCAACCAGCCCGGTGATCCGTCGTCGGCGCTGCTCAAGCTCTCGATCGCCGACCCGACGGATAAGATGAGCTATGAGGCATTTGCCACCGGCATTAAGCTCTTCCATGAGTGCCCCGATGCCAGCCGCTACACCGACCTCGCCGGTGTCCGGGCGGGCAACGGCACTGACCTCGGTGACACGCACGAGGAAATCGTCAAGTACCTCATCGGACGGTTCCCCCAACTGGCCGACCAGCTGACCGTTGACTGGGTCCAGTACTCGCCCGGCGCGATCAAGCGGGCCCTGGCCGAGTACATTCCAGCGGCGTTTTTCATCAACGAGGGCTCGCCAACGAGCCGTCGCCAAACGCAACTGCTGTATCCCAAGCCCGGCTACGGCGTGATCAAAGACGCGATCAACAGGCGCGGCGCTATCGTAACTGAGATCCCGCTCGAGAATCATAACGATCGATGGCAGATGCCGTTCCCTTGGGACTTTCAGCTGGCGGACTACTCTCCCGTGCTGTACCTGAATGTCCCGCATAACCCGACCGGCATGACGTACGATGTGAACCGCTGGATGGCGACACTCTGTTGGGCGCGCGATGTCGGCGCCATCGTGGTGGTTGACGAAGCCTACATTGACCTCTGCTACCGCCACGATGCCTGCAGCGTTCTGACTATTCCCGGCTGGGAGGCGAACTGCATCGTCTTGCAGTCGGTCAGCAAGGGCTGGGACGCGACGGGTCTGCGCTTCGGCTGGATTGTCGCTCACCCGACGGCGATCAAGGTCCTGCGTAAAGTGATGGATCTCAAAGACTCGGGGATGTTTGCCCCGTCCATCGCCGCCGGCCTGGAGTGCCTGCGCAACCCCGTCTGGACGACGAGGGCCAAGCAGCGCTACGAGCAGCTCCACCGGCTGCTCAACGCCGGCCTGCGCGAAGCCGGGTTTAACGCGCCGATGCCCGAAGCTGGCCTGTGCCAGTTCACCCCGGCGCCCGTCGCGGTTGATGGCCACCGCTTCGGCAGCATCATCGAGTGCGCGAAGTGGTTTCGCCAGACGCTGCGGGTTTCGCTCATGGACTACGAGCTCGGCCGCCATTGGTACCTGCGCTGGGCCGTCACGATCAAGCCCGTACCCGAGTGCGACCTGCCGACCCGCGAATCGGTGATCGCTGAAGTCTGCCGCCGGCTCGGTGAGCACCGGCTTAGCTTCTAGCCCGCTATTCGTCGCCATTTCTTGTTCCCTGTAAAAAAAGCTCCGTCACGCTGCTATTGCGTGACGGTTTTTTCTTGCTTGCATTGGAGTAGGAACGGTAGTAAGCTAATAGCAGTTGGATCTTTGACAATAAATCTAAACGAAAGAAGGTAAAGGACAATGTTAACACTTCCATACCTGCAGGAAGTTGTGCTCGTTGAGCCAGGACAGAGGCTTGAAAACCGGTTTCACTACTACGTTACGGGGGTCACTGATTCTTACGAGGAATCAGGCCCTGGATCTTTTTCACTCGTATACCCTGGTTTATTGGATGGCGCACGAGATCTACTGCCCTCGCATGCAACAGATGATCTGCGCTGGTTCCGGACATTGTCCCAGACGCTAGCCGGTGAAGAGATGACCCCAAAAACAACCGGGCAGCCAGCTAATCTGACCGAAGCAACCCCTTACCCGACCGGTACCATGGCTGACGAAACCGCCTTTACTAGGTTACGATTCGAAATTACCGATTCTGCTCGGCCAGCATTCTTTGCGTTCAGCTTCCAAACCTTGGCTGGTATTAAAGGAATAAAAACGAGGCAGCCAATCTTCTCAATCACCGACTTTCGTTGGCGTGAATTTGAGATACGAAAGCGCATCGAGCGGGCGTCGGCCGATCAACGTTCGGTACTCCGCCGCCAGTATCGACAGGGTATGAATCGCGACCTTAACGGCAACCAAGGTTCTGTAGTTGACTGCTGCATCTTAGCAGTTGTTACTGACCCGTTTTTTCCGGCTATCGTGAAACCCCTACCCGAATCGTCACGTTTCTTTTGTCCGATGGCGAGCAACCTTGAAAGTATACCGTGGCCATTTTACCGACCTGATGATGCTGAATTACCCCATGCCTCGGTTTACGTCTATGAAGTGTACAATAAGAGTACTGGAATCTCGGAGAGCCCGAAGTACCTTAACGTTGTGATTGCTACCTATGCCCTTCCCGACCTTATTTTGGAAAAGCGTCGAGCACAGATGGAGACACTTTCACCCCTGGTTTCCGGCGAATAAACATTGTCGGCCTCTCGATGGTTCTCGCTCTCTGCTCTTTCACGCAACAAAAATACCGTCACGCCCACCCGTGACGGTTTTTTCTTGCTTGCATTGGAGTAGGAACGGTAGTAAGCTAATAGCAGTTGGACCTTGACAATAAACCTAAACGAAAGAAGGTATGGGGAAATGATTCAGCTTCAGCACCTGCAGGAAATCGTCTTGGTGAATGTTGGACGCAGTACGGACACATCAAACTATTTGGAGTACTATGTTTCTGGTATCACCAGCCACGGTCCAAGACAAGCGAATGGGGAACGGGGATGCAGCTTCTCGCTCCTTTATCCTGGGTCCATTTGGGACTGGCAGAACCTCTTGCCCGCGGCTTACTTCTCTGATGACTACCGGTGGCTCGTTACCGTTAGCAATGAAATCATTTGCACGATGGTTGCGCGTTATTGGCCGATACCTGAACAGTTTGCTACAGCAGACCATGTTTCCGTTTATCCAAAAGATTTTAGGGTTCCGGAAGGCACTATCAGAAGCTTTAGTGAAATTACCTTCCAGATAGAGGACTGTACTCGACCAGCTTTTTTTGCCGGCCGCTTTCGAACCCCGATGGGAATTTGGGGCAGGAAAACCAAACAGCGGATCATTACACTCCAGGAGCCACGCCTGCGACCAGATGTGATTCGTTCATGGATTGAGATAATGGATCTCTCGGTAAAGCTGGATGCTCGTGCTGCTTTTGAAGACGCGTCGAATCGTTGCCCCCAGTGTCCTTGGCTCGGCAAACAAATCGGCCGGTACACGCTCGCGGTTATCCCTAACCCACTCTTTGAATGCGTGGTGCAGCCGCTGCTCGTACCGCCAGAGTTCCTGCCGGTACAAGGTCAAGAATTCCGGAGCATACCGTGGCCCGATTTCGAGCCCGACATAAATCTACCCGAAGCGCTGGTTTACGTTTACGAGGTCGATTACTGGCAGCCGAGAGAAAAGAATCTCCAGCCACCGCCCCTACACGTTACGCTAACGATCAATACCACGGAAGAGATGCTTTTCGAAAGCAGCGGGAGAAGTGCGGATCATTCGTACAAAGTGCTCATTGGAGACTAAGCTCTTTAGTTAACAGCCACGGTAGAACCTCTCGATCCATGTGCTTACTTAGCAGAACACCGTCACGCTCAATGCTGTGACGGCTTTTTTTAGGCAGTGAAGTAAGTAGGAATTAGGAGTTAGGAATTAGCTTGTAGTTTCTTGGGCGCTGCTTAGTACTACAACCTACCACCTACAACCTAATTCTTCCCTCTCGCCTTGCCCCGCCTAGCGATTGTACCGCAGCGCCGTAACCGGGTCCATCTTGGCTGCGGCCCGGGCCGGAAAGACGCCGAACGTCAGGCCAATGGCAGTCGCCACACCGGAAGCCAAGAGCAGCGACGAGGGCATCACAACGAACCGCCAGGCGAAGTTTTGGCTGGTGGCGATCACGGCGACCAGCCAGGCGAGCGCGATGCCGAATACGATACCCAGCACCGCGCCCAGCAGGGTAATCAAGATCGCTTCCCAGAGGAACTGGGTGAGGATCGCGCTGCTCTTGGCACCGATCGCCTTGCGCAGCCCGATCTCGTAGGTGCGTTCGAGCACCGAGACGTACATGATATTCATGATGCCGACGCCACCGACCACTAGCGAGATGCCGGCGACCGCAATCAGCAAGAGGGTGATTGCCCAGAAGACTGAACCTAAGATTTCGAGCGCCTCGGCCATCGGCGTGGCGTGGAAATCGTCCTTGTCCGGATCAGTGATCTCGTGGCGCTGGCGCAGGACCTGGGTGATCTCGTCGGCGGTTTGGTCGGCGATTGAGTTGTCGTAGACCTGGGCGATGATCATGGTGACGTGGTCAATACCCATCACCTTCTTTTGGAGGGTTTGGATCGGCACGTAGATCATGTCGTCCATGTCAAAGCCGAAGGTGGCGCCGCGGCTCTCGAGGAGGCCGATGACCCGGAACTTCTGGTGGCCGATTTTAAGCAACTGGTCGAGAAAGTCGCTCTCGCCGAAGATTTTTTCTCTCACCTTGGGGCCGATGACCGCCACGTTCGCGAGGCTCGCGTCTTCATCAGCGGTGAAGAAACGGCCCTCGGCGACCTTGGTTTTGTCAATCTCAATGAAGCTGGGGGAAACGCCCATCAGATACACCTGCTTGTTTTGCCCGCCGTAGGAAACGAGCTGCTGGCCCATCACGCCGGCGTACGAATTTTTGACGTTGGAGAGCTTACGCAGCGCCGCTTCGTCGTCGAGGGTCAGCGTGGTAATCTCGATGCCGGTGGCGATACCCATGGCGTTCTCGCTCGATGTCTTGCTGGCCGTCGGTACCTTAATCTCGATATCGATGACGTCAGTGCCGAACGTTTCAACCTGGGCGAGCACCAGGCCTTCGATGCCCTGGCCGGCCGACATGACGGCGATGACCGCGCCAATGCCAATCACCACCCCGATCACCGTCAGTGTGGTTCGGGCTTTGTTGCGTCGCAGGGCGGCGAGGGCGATGTGGAGGGAGGTGAGCATGTATGAAGAAGGAATTAGGAGTTAGGAATTAGCTTTTTAGCTTCTTAGCTTGTAGCTTTTTAGCTTGTAGCTTTTTAGTACAACGTACAAGGACTCTCCAATTCCTAAAAAGCTAAGAAGCTACAAGCTATTCATATCTTAGTGCCTTAATCGGGTCAAGCTTTGCCGCTTTCCAGGCCGGGTAGAGGCCAAAGACGAGGCCGACCCCGACCGAGCAGCCAACCGCAAGCGTGATCGAACCGGTGGAAATGACCAGCGCCCATTGGTACCCGAGGTAGTTGGCCACCACCGCCACGATTGCCGCCACCAGCGCGCCGATCGTGAGTCCGATGACGCCGCCGGCCAGCGAGATGACGATCGTCTCAACCAGAAAGCGGCCCAGGATGCTGCGGTTGGTGGCGCCGACGGCTTTGTGCAGCCCCACTTCCCGGATGCGCTCATTGACCGCCACCAGCATAATGTTCATGATGCCGATACCGCCGACCAAGAGCGCGACCGCGGCGATCGCCACCAGGAAAAACTTTAAGGCGTTGGTAACCTGGGTGAGGACCTCCATCGCCTGCTGGGTGTTGCGGACCGAGAAGTCATCTTCGCTCGGATCGGTGATGTCGTGGCTGCCACGCAGCGTTGCCTTGATGTCGCCGACGCTCTCTTCGAGGTTATTGACGTCGTCTACCTTGGCGCGGATAAAGTTGAGGTGGTTAATGCCGAGTAGGATTTTTTGAGCGGTCAAGAGCGGGATGAATACCTGCTCGTCCTGGTTGACGAAAAACGACGTCCCGCGTTCCTCCATCACACCGATAACCTTGAAGAGTTCCCGTTTGATCTTGACGTCGGCGCCGATCGGATTTTCACCCTCGAACAACTCTTCGGCCACCTGGCTGCCGAGCACCACCACCCGGCTGATGCCCCGCTCGTCGGCCTCGTCGAAGAACCGTCCCGTCGCCACCTCGGTATCCTCAACCGTGGTGTAGCTGGCGGTGGTGCCGGTGAAGCTGGTGGTCAGATCGCGGTTCTTCCACTGAATCGTGGCCGAGCCGCGAACGTAGGCGGCGACGGCAACGAGGTGGGGTGCGTTGCGCCGTTCATTCAACGCCTGTGCGTCGTCGTAGGTCAGGGTGGTAACGGTGATGCCCATCGCCGAGGCCGGCGGCCCGTTCTCGTCAGACGCTCCCGGCAGGATACCGACGAGGTTGGTGCCGGTGCTTGAAATTTGGTTGAGAATCAGACTCTGGGCGCCGGCGCCGACCGCCATAATGATGATCACCGCCGCGATGCCGATGATCATACCGAGCATCGTTAAAACCGACCGCAGCTTGTGCGCCCGGAGGGTTTTAATACTGGTGGCGATGGTTTCAATCAGCCGCATATCTCATATTTCTACAGACTACTGACTACAGACTACTGACTATTTTCTTAGCTCGCCGTCGCTGGCCAGCCGCTGCGTCGTTACTCCAAAGTCACCGATAATTTGGCCGTCTTTAATTTTAATAATCCGCCTCGCGTGCTCGGCGGTGTACTGTTCGTGAGTAACCAGGATGACCGTCCGGCCTTTCTGGTTAAGCTTTTGGATGATCTCCATCACCTGCTGGCCGGACTTCGAGTCGAGGTTGCCGGTCGGCTCGTCGGCGAAGATCACCGACGGGTTGTTTATCAGCGCCCGGGCGATCGCCACCCGCTGCTGCTCGCCGCCGGAGATCTGGTTCGAGAAGTGGTTGGCCCGGTGGGCCAGGCCGACGGCCGCGATTGCTTCCCGGGCGCGGGTTTCGCGCGCCTGCGGCCTCACGCTGGCGTAGGTGAGCGGCAGCTTGACGTTGTCGAGGACCGTCGTCTTGGGCAAGAGGTTGTAGCTCTGGAAGACGAAGCCGATCTCGCGGTTACGCAAGGCCGCCAGCTTGTCGTCGCTGAACGCCGACGCGTCTTCACCCTTGAAGTGGTAAGTTCCGCCGCTGGCCCGGTCGAGGAAGCCCATGATGTGCATCAGCGTTGACTTGCCCGAACCGCTGGGGCCCATGATTGAGACGAACTCACCTGCCTCAATCGTGAAGCTGACTCCTTTGAGTACTTCGGTTACCACTTCGTCGGTGACGTAGTCCTTCTTGAGGTCTTGGACAGTGATGAGCGGTGGAGTTGCCATAGGGGAAAGGAATGCTATGAAGTCAAAAGCAGAAATTATGTCAAGGGGAGCAGGCATATCGCAAATGTCAAATGGCAAATCGCACAGTACGATTCGCGATTTGCAATAAGCGATTTGCTATCAGCCACGTATCTCGACCTACTCTCTTACCCACTTATCCGGGCTGCCTTCTTAATTCTTTCTATTGGTTCCTGACAAACGTCACGATCTCGTCACCCGCCTGGAGGCCGGTCAGGATTTCGACGAGACCCTCGTCGCCTCGCAGCCCGACCGTCACGACTTTGTCTACGGTTCGGCCGTTTTCCAGCACGGTCACCACCTTGTCGCCGTTCTTTTCCTTGATCGCCCGCGAGGGAATCACCAGCACGTTCTCTTTCCGCTCGGTTTCAATCGTAACGTCGGCGGTCATACCGGGCTTGATTTGCTCGACCAGCCCCGACACGCCGGCGGGTTGCTGGGCGGCGAAGCTCACCGTCACGCGATAGTAGATGACGTCTTGAATTTCGGTCTGAGCCGGGTTGATGGTGGTAACGGTGCCTTCGAACAGATCTTCATCGGTGAAGGCGTCGAGGACAATCTCACTGCGGTCGCCGACCGTTACCTTGGCGATATCAGACTCCGGAATATCAACCTCGATTTCGTAGTTTTCCGTCGCCAGCATCTTGACCTCCGGCTCGCTCGCCGACGTCTGTTCGCCGGCGCTGACGTTTACTTCGGTCACCACGCCGTCGATCGGCGCGCGCAGGATTGTTTCTTTGTAGCGGTCTTGGGCTAGCCGCAGATCCGCCTCGGCGCGCCGCAGCCGCGCCTGGTAGAGGGAGACGTCATCGGGCCGGGCCGCCGCCTTCTTGAGCGTAAGGTCTGCTTCGGCTATAGCCAGGTTACGCTCGGCCGCGCTGACGGCGTTTTGTCCAGCTTCAACTTTTGTGTCATAGCTGATCCGGGCGTCGGCGAGGTCTTGCTTGTCAGCGTTGATGGTGTTGGCGCTGGAATCGGTGGTGGTACGTTCGGTGTTGATGGTCGTTTTTAAGGTATCGAGCTCGGATTGGGTGAGGGTGGGATTAAGCACGACGTAACCAAAGAGGATGGTAAGGTTCTCGAGCGTCGCCTCGACGCTCCCGAGCGCGTCGATCGTCACGGTTGTCGTCGTGTCGAGGTCGGCATCGCTGCCGCTTAATTTGGCGTCGCCGTAAGCGTCCTGGGCCGCTGTTACCTTCGCGCTGCCGCTCGTGTAGCCGTTGTGGACCTTCTGCTCGAGGCTGACGTTGGCGGTGGCGAAGTTATCGTCGTCGCCCTCATAGAAGAGCGTATCGTAGACCTTCTGGAGCGAGATGCTCGCCTTAGTCAGCGCCGAGTTGATGCTATTGAGCAGATCATTCCGGCTGTTCTCAATCGCCTGGCGGTAGGTTTTTTCGGTACGGGCAAGATCCGCTTGAGCGGTTGTTACGTCGGTTCGAGCTTTGGCGACCGACGCTTCGCTCAGCGCGATTTCTTCGGCCGTGGCGCCGGCGGTCATCTTGTTGAGGTTGGCGCGAGCTTCCTCAAGGTCGGCGCGCGCTTTGGTGATGGCGATCTCGAGATCGGTCGCCTTGAGCTGGGCGAGGATCTCGCCGCTGGTTACGCGGCTGCCGGTTTTGGCGCGAACGACGCTGACCGTGCCGGCATTCTTGAAGTTGAGCTCAATCTCCGACGCCGACTTGACCTGGCCGGTGGCCGACACCGTCTGGACGATGCCGCCAACTTTCGCGGTTTCGGTGACGTACTCGGGTTGTTTGGGCATGCTGGCATTCCGCCAGAGCAAGCCGCCGCCAACCGCGACGACCACCACGATTGCCCAAAAGATTTTTGAGGTAAGTAATTTTTTCATAAGCGCAACGATAATTTGCTCATACGCGATGTGAATGATACGAATACATTACGAATGAACGGCACATGCTTTGTTTTTGGAGTAGAGTATTATTTATAACATACTTTTATAAATTTGTACAGCGATCGTAAAAAACGTAATTACGCGATGAGCGATAAGCGATTTGCGATCAGCTATGAGCGATATGCCATACGCCATTTGTCCGCAACGCCCCGGTAGTGTATAATGAATATTGAAACTTACTCTTAACACCCTACACTATGGTTCGAAAGCTTTTCTTAGGTTCAATGGCTGCCCTGCTGGCGCTCTCGGCCGCCGTCCCGATCAGTTTTGCCGCCGAGACGCCGCACATCGGTTCAGTAGTCAAGCTGGCGGATGGCGGCACGCTCTACTACGTCGCGTCAGACGGCAAGCGCTACGTCTACCCCAACGAGCAGATTTACAAGAGCTGGTTTACGGACTTCGCCGACGTAACCACGATCACGGCCGAAGAAATGGCGGCGATCCCGCTGGTCGGCAGCATCCGCTACCGGCCGGGGGTGGTGCTGATTAAGGTTCAGACCGACCCGCGCGTCTACGCCGTCAGCAAAAACGGCAAGCTGCGCTGGGTAAAAACCGAGGCGCTGGCACGCCGGCTCTACGGTGAAAACTGGAGCAAGCTGGTTGACGACCTGGGTGCGTCGTTTTTTAGTAACTACACGACCGGCGACGACATTGACGACGAGAGCGACTACGACGCCGATGAGGAGGTGAACGCCGCGCCGTCCGTTGAAAAGAATCGCGGTCTCAAGCTCGGCCACGCCAAGCGCGCTACTACGGCCCGCTGCCGGGCGGTTAAAGCCAAACGGGCGGTCGCGGCAAAGCGCGGCGAGCGCGCCACCCCCGCCACGCCGGCGATCTCGGCTCGCGCCTGCAAGCTGAACCGATCCGCTGATGAGGTGGAGGAGGGTTCCGACGAGAGCGAGACGACCGACTCGACCGCGCCGGTGATCAGCGCGATTACCTCGAGTACCGCGAGCACGACCGCGACGATCAGCTGGACGACCAATGAAGCCAGCACCAGCAAGGTGAAGTACGCGACCGAACCGCTGGCAGCCGCCGATTCCATTGAGTCGGTCAGCGATCCCGATCTCGTCACCAGTCACAGCCTGACCTTGACTGACCTGACCGCCAGCACCACCTACTACTTCAGCGTCTGGTCGCAGGACGGCAGCGGCAACGCCACAACCGGCAGCGAGCAAACGTTTAGCACGCCGGCGCAGTAGGCTAGACGCTCAACTAAAAAAACATCCTTCGCGCGAGCGGAGGATGTTTTTATTTTTGATTGTGAAACCCTTGACATAGAGATTGGTGTATGATAGTTTAAAACATTGGCTTTGCCAATGCTGCACCTTACAAACTTAGGAGGACGGCCTAGATGCTCCAGGTAACCTTAGTCCCACCCCCCGAAAAGTCCTTATCCGGCAACCAGTCCCTACGTTGTCATGGATGTATGAAGCTGCACGCCGATATTCATGTACGTGTCCCTGTTCTCGACCAGGTGGAAATCTTCAAACACTACGGTATCATTCTCGGTATGTTGGAGGCGATTAAGGGGCTACCCTGTGAAGGATCTGGTGACATTGCTGTAAGCGAGGGGTACGCTCAAGCATCTGGTTCACTTACGCTTTGTTCCTTTGAGGGATGCGGTCCCCATGCTATGTTTACCTACTATTGGAATGAAGTTGAAGCGAGTATGGACGCGTTGAGCGAGCAGCGCGAGGGAGAGATCTCAATCAAGATTGAGTTCTCGAAAACTACCGAAATTCTGAAACCGAAACCCGATCCGTTGCATAACTGAAACTTCAGATTACGTAGATGAAAGGAGGTGAGAACAAGATGAAAACGCTCTACCAGTGCGAGGTATGTGGTTACATGTCAACTGACAAAGCGTCGATCGTCGCCTGCGAAGCCAAAGGCAATCACGCCAGATATGCGGTCGACAACCCGGTTCAATTCCAGTCAGTCAATCTGGCTGACGCCTGGATTCCGGGTACTATCTGCCAGATCGAGTTTACCGAACGAACCCACGCAGCCCAGTACACGATTCACGTTCCCAGCGTTATTGCACGCAAATGTTTGTGGATGCCCGAGGATTGCGCTTTGATCGATGCAATCAACGAAGATAATGTTCGTTGCAAAGACCCCAACCCCAACCCGAACCCGTGACGGTTTGATCGTTGTTCATTGTCCTGTGAAGAATCATAGCCCAATCAGGAAACAATCTGGTTGGGTCTTTTTTTGACCAACTAGGCTGATGCGATACAGGTTGCGGTTCGCGCTCTGTAATATTTCCAGGCCCCATTCGTCGTCTTATGTACGGATTATGAATCAAAAGTTTGGAATCAGATATGCCCGCAAAAAGCAAAAATCAGCAGATGGCCGCGGGCGCGGCGCTGTCCGCTAAGCGCGGCGAACGGTCGGCCAGAACCCTTCGCGGCGCTTCCAGAGCAATGTATGAAAACATGACCGAAGCCGAGCTGGAAGAGCTAGCCAGAACGAAACGCAAGGGTAAACCGCTCCGAGTGCGTGCTTCGAAGTAACAATGTATTTGAGTCCGATGAGGGCTTCATAATTCATAATGAAACGTGTGTATGAACTCATATACTTCCATCCGGACGAAGACATTATCCCGGGGCAGCGAGATTCTCTGGTACATCGTTGACGCGATTGAGGCGCTGCTCCTGCTGCGGTTCGCGCTGCGGCTGTTCGTCGCTAATCCGGCGGCGTGGTTTACCCGGTGGGTTAACGTGGCAACCGATCCGCTCGTGGCGCCGTTCGTGAGTGTGTTTCGGATTACCCGAGTGGAGGGCAACGTGTTCGAGTGGACCACCCTGCTCGCCATGGTCGTGTACTGGCTGCTCGGAGCGGCTATCATCCGGTTGCTGCTGATCGGTCGGGACATTCGGGATCAAGCGGCCATAGAGCTCAACCAAGAGCATAAGTAACCCGCAGCACCCAGCGCGGCAGTGCCACCGGCGCGGACGGTTAGCGGACCGTACCGAGCAGCGGCACCCCGACGCGCTTCCGGCTGGTTTCTCCCGCGAACAGCTCGGCTTTTCTGGTTGCTTCTAAACCCCGACTGGTTTGGTGCGCGTTGCCCATCGCGGCCAGACTCGAACCCAAAAACACGGTGTGCTTGCCGTACTTGGCGGAGAGCGCGTCGAGGCTCTTGTACACCATCACCATCGCGTCGGTCCGGACGGCCGCGCCGAACAGGTCGAGCTGGCCCGTCGGCGCGCTGCTCAACTTGGACAGCACGACGCCGGTCGCCCGGTAGAGCAGATTCGGCCGCCAGAGCTGCTCAAAGCGGGGACGAATGAGGTTCAAGAGCTCGGTGGGCGAGACCGTCGGAGCGCCCAAGCGCAGCTCAAATCCCCGAAAATCAAACTGCTGTGTTTTTAGAAAAAAGTAGAGGTGCCGGGCGGTGAGGCCATGGCGCCGGATTTTGATGCAGGCGTTCTCGACGTTCTTGGAGAGCTGGGCGAACACGAACTCCCGATCCATGGACGGCGGGGTGAAGGTTTTGGTCTTGGCGATTGACTGGTACTCGTGTTTCGATTCGGTGTCGAGCGGGTAAACGGAAATGCCGCGCAGCTCCTGCCAGATTTCGTGGAACGGTTTGGTCAGTTCCAGCTTGACCCAGGCCTCGGGCCGGCTGGCAAAGTCGTAGGCCGAGTTGATGCCGCAGCTCTTGAGCAACGCGGCGGTGTTCGGCCCAATGCCCCAGACCGAGCCCGCGTCGAGCTGGCGCAGAAACAGGTGAGCGTCGCGGGCCGGAATCACGGTCAAGCCGGCCGGCTTTTTCCACTTCGAGGCCATCTTGGCCAGCACCTTGGTCGGCCCCACGCCCAGCGAGAAGGTCATGCCAAGTTCCGTTTCCAGGTCGCGCTTGATGGTTTGGGCGATCTGCCGGTAGGTCATCTTAAGGGGCCGGCGCAGCCCGGTCAGGTCAGCAAAGCACTCGTCAATGCTGTACTCCTCAACCGCGCCGGTGTAGCGCCGGACGATGCCAAACATCCGTTTGGAGACCAGGCTATAGGTTTCGTAGTCCGAGGGCAGGATGACCGCGTCCGGACAGACCTTTCTAATTTGGTAGAGCGGCATGCCGCGCGTTACCCCGCGCTGTTTGGCCTCGTAGGACATTGACGATGCGATGCCGCGTTCCTGGCCGGTGACCACCGGTTTGCCTTTGAGTTTTGGATTGAGGGCAATTTCGCATGACGCAAAAAAACAGTCGCCGTCGAGGTGCAGTATTGCCTTAGGAAAGGAGTGAATCGAGAGTGGTTCCATAGAGGAAGAAGTAAGTCAAGATAAGTCAAGATAAGTGAAGTAAGTAAATTAAGTGAAGTAAGTAAATTAAGTGAAGTAAGTAAATTAAGTGAAGTAAGTAAATTAAGTGAAGTAAGTAAATTAAGTGAAGTAAGTAAATTAAGTGAAGTAAGCGAGTACGTTTGCTTGCTCGCTTAGTATTTGCGAATCACCGCTTTAACCACGGCCGCGATGGTTAGCGCTTCGTGCGGGTAGATCGGCGGATATTTCTTATTAGCCGCTTCAAGGTAGACTTTATTGCCTTGCTTGCGGTAAAACTTCAGGGTCCATTCGTTGTCCACCTCGGCGACCACGATGTCGCCGGGCTTGACCGTGTTGGTTCGTTCAACCAGCACCATGTCGCCGGGCTGGATGCCGGCGTCGATCATCGAGTCGCCGCTGACCTTGAGCATGAACGTCGCCTCGCGGTTTTTGATCAGGTAGTCGTCGAGGGTAATGGCATCAGCCAGTTCCTCTTCGGCCGGGGAGGGAAAGCCGGCCTGGACTTCGCCGAGCAGGTGGACGCTGCCAAAGAACCGGCGGGGGAGCAGCTTGCCTTGCTCATCTTTTTTAATAAAGCCATCCTCAATGAGTCGTCCAACCAGCTTGTGCACCGCGTTTTTCGAGCGGTAGCCAAACAGCGTCATCATCTCACGGTAC
>MHIL01000010.1:0-5842 GCA_001817495.1 Candidatus Buchananbacteria bacterium RIFCSPHIGHO2_02_FULL_56_16 | reverse complement strand
AGCTTGTTTTTCGCGCTGTCCATACCGTCAGTATAGGTGAACGTTCGTTCACCTGTCAAGGACAACCAGCGAACCGGCTTGACAGCAGCCGTAGTGGTGATACAATAAGATTAAACATAGCGCTTTGAGGCGCTTTATTTTCTATGTATCACGTCGTTCACGAACGACGTGATACACTTACTTTAATGTTATGTCCACACTCATTATTGACATTGAAACGGTGGGGCAGGATTTTGACGCGCTCGATGCAACGACTCAAGATTCACTAACCTGGTGGATTAAAAAAGAGGCAAGCGACGATGCGGCGTACCAGGGCGCTTTGGCGGATTTGAAAAACAATCTGGGGTTCTCCCCGCTGACGGGAGCAATCGTGGTTATCGGCGTTTTGGATGTCGAACAAAAAAAAGGCGCGGTTTACTTCCAGGCGCCGGGGCAAACCATTCCGCCGTTTGAGGAAGAAAATTTCAAGTTTGAAGCGCTGACCGAAGCGGAAATGCTGCAAAAGTTCTGGCAGGGAACCGCGAAGTACGATGCATTCGTCACCTTCAACGGTAAGAGTTTTGACATTCCGTTTTTAATGATCCGCTCGGCGATTCATCAGGTCAGGCCGGCCAAAAATTTGATGTCGAACCGTTACCTGTCCAGCCAAAAATTTGGCTGCAAGCACATTGACTTGCTCGATGAGCTGACGTTTTACGGCGCGGTGCGCAAAAAAGGCAATTTGCATCTGTGGAGCCGTGCGTTTACGGTCAAAAGCCCAAAGGCGCAGGGTATTACCGGCGACGATGTCAGCCGCCTGTTCGCTGAAAAAAAATTTATTGACATCGCCCGGTATAACACCGGCGACCTCCTGGCGACCGAAGCATTGTATCAGTATTGGAAAAAGTATCTTAATTTTAATTGACGGCATGCATCAGTCTCAAGCGTTGGAAATAATGAAAGCAGGCGCGAATGTTTTTTTAACCGGCCAGCCCGGCTCGGGCAAGACGTACGTCATTAACGAGTACGTCCGTTACCTGCGGTCGTTCGGCATCGATCCGGCGATCACGGCCTGCACCGGCATTGCCGCCACGCATATCGGCGGGCTGACCATCCATTCCTGGAGCGGCATCGGCGTCAAGGAAACATTGAGCAGTTCGGAGCTGGCGGCGATTGTCGGGAACAGACGGTTGGCGCGGCGATTCGCCAAAACAAACGTTTTAATCATTGATGAAGTGTCAATGCTGAAACCCGGCATCTTGGATCTGGTTGACGCGGTTTGCCGCCGGGCCAAAAAAAGTCCCGCGCCGTTTGGCGGCCTGCAGGCGGTGCTGGTCGGAGACTTTTTCCAGCTGCCGCCGGTGATGAGATCAAGCGGACGACTGCCGGCTGATGATTTGTTTCGTTCGGAGCAGCCTCGTTTTGCGTTTGAAGCGGCCAGCTGGCAGCGGGCCAACCTGGTCGTCTGCTACCTGACCGAGCAGTACCGGCAAGACGACCCCGAGTTTCTGGGAATGCTCAAAGCAATCCGGGAAAACAATTTTGGCGCGCGTCATCTGGCCCTGGTCAAATCCCAGCTGATTGATTTCGCTAACGCGCCCTCGGGAGCGCCTAAGCTCTTTTCTCATAATGTTGACGTTGACCTGATTAATAACAAGAAACTCGCTGAACTGCCCGGCCGGTCTAAAGATTTTATCATGTCCAGCCGCGGACCAAAGCCGCTGGTGGCGGCGCTCCAAAAAGGCTGCCTGTCGCCGTCCGTTCTTTCGCTTAAAACCGGCGCGGCCGTCATGTTTACCAAAAATGATTATCAGAGCCGGTTTGTCAACGGCACGCTGGGAACGGTTATCAGCTTTGATGAGGTAACCGGCTATCCCGCGGTAGAAACCAAAGCCGGCAGCCGCATTGCAACTGAACCGTCGGAATGGACTTTGGAAGAAAACGGCGTTCCGCGGGCCAGCCTTACGCAGCTGCCGTTGCGGCTGGCCTGGGCCATTACCATTCATAAGAGCCAGGGGATGAGTCTGGATGAAGCGGTCATGGATTTATCGGGCGTTTTTGAATTCGGCCAGGGGTACGTGGCGTTGTCCCGGGTGCGCCGGCTTTCCGGCTTGCATCTGGCGGGTTACTGCCAGCGGGCGTTTGAGGTTGACCCGCTGGTTTTGGCCAAAGACGAGGAATTTTTGGCTCGTTCGCTTGAAAGTGAAGCCGGCCTGGCCGACGTTTCGCCGGCCGATCGTCAAAGAAAGCAGCGCGATTTTATTTTTGCCTGCGGTGCTGATTTTGACTCGCCGGCCCCGGCGACCCAAAAAAGAATCAAGCAAGACACCTACGCGCAAACGTTAGCGCTCTGGCAGCAAAAAAAGGATATTGCCGCCATTGCCAGGGAGCGCGGTTTGACCCAGGGTACGATTGTCGGTCATCTGGAAAAATTGGCCGCGAAGAAACTGGTAGACCCCAAAGATTTAGTTCACCTGCTTGCCGCCGAGCAAAAAAAGAATTTGGCGGAAATCAGCGCCGCGTTCGACGCGCTGGGTTTCGAACGGCTGTCGCCGGTTTTTGAAAAATTAAACGGCCGGTATTCTTACGATCAGCTGCGGCTTTTCCGATTAGCCCTTGCCGTATCCAGGGCGGATGAGCCGCCGGATGTCCTGTCTTAACTAAACAAAAAAATCCTCCCTTTTATCGAGGACTTTTTTTGATGGTCTTTTAATTTTTGCGATTTTTTAACTGCCCGGTAGGAATTCCCACCAAAGGCGGGTCCGCCGCTGGCGGAGAATGCTCGTTAGCGGGACTACCCCGCCCGCCTCGCCTTTCGACGAGACTCAAGGCGACCTTGAGTATATCGAAAGGTCGCGAGCCAGTAAAGCCCAAAGGGGTGGCTAGAGGGAATCGAACCCTCGTATCTGGGACCACAACCCAGTGTTCTACCGTTGAACTATAGCCACCCCTTCGGGCTCTATACTAACAACTATAAACTAAAAACTAACAACTAATTTTACGAAGTAAAATTCTTGGCGCCCATCAAGAAATTGAATTGGAACGGAATTCTCCGAAATATCCGAGAGAGTAAAGACCTTTTGGAGCTCGTCCTGCCGGAGGCAGGCATAATTCCGGACTTTTCAACCATTTATGCCTAAACACATGGAACCTGCCTTTTACAGCAGTAATTTTATCAGAAAAATCGAGATCATTCCAGACCACATCGGCTCCCAATTAAACCCCGTTAGATACAAAGTTATCTAACGGGGTAAACGCCCCGATTGTTGTTTACCCCGTAGCGAGCTTGCTCTGCTACTGGGGCCACGTGTTTGCCCTTGTGGCGAGCTTTGTGCCAAGAGTAAGAGCTTTGCACCCATTGCGACACTGACGAGCCGTAACCCCCCCCACACCAAAACTTTTGGTGTGGGGGTAAAACCAAATTTGAGAGCGTGCCTGCCCGTCCGTAGCTTTAGCGTAGGCGGGGGACGACGTGTCCCCACACCAAAATTTTTGGTGTAGGGATGAACTTAACTTCAACAATGTTAAGCAAATTGCACCGAGTCATCATTGCTTAACAAAATTTCTTATCCGAACACGAGCACTTTATCACTTTCCTCAACCATTTTGAGTAGGTCCGTCATGGTAGAGACCGGACAGACCCCTGCTCCTTTTTTGCCGCGAATTTCCAAACATGTACCACAAGCATACAGATTTCCTTTCAATTCCTTATATTCCGCAACCTTCTTTGAGATATCGAAGTGTTCTGTGTCGGCAATAGTATCGAGCTCGGCTCCCTCGCTCATCAAAAATATAGTTACATCATGACTGGCTTTAAGCGAAGTGATGCCGAAACGAAATGTGTTCCAAATATGTTCTGGATTGTTGGATTGTAAGATTATGCCGAGCTTCATAAAGCTATTATAGCAAGAAAAAATAAGGAGATAAAATTTGAAAACATCACGGCCAAAAAATAAGTTTGATGCCTATGACGAGCAGGAACACGGCAATCACGATACGAAACTTATTCTGCGGAATCCGGTCGACAACTTTTTTGGCGATCTGCGCTCCGAGGAAAGAAACTGGAATAAAAAGAATAAGCCCATACCATAATTCTCTCGGTAATGTCGCACCGCCTGTAAAGTAAGCAATGATACGAGTGGAGTCCACCAACAGTCCAATTGTTCCGGCGGTGGCAATGAAAACGGCCTTAGGTAAATCAAAAGCAGAGAGAAACGCACTTCTGATCGCCCCACCAATTCCAAACATTCCGGCAAAGAATCCGGACAAGCCTCCGCCGAATATTGCCATTGCGTTTCCGGCAGGTATTTTCCAGCCAGAGGCTGGTCTGCCTTTGGCGGAGAATTTACCCGAAAATATTACGAACAGTGCATATCCGGCAAGGAACGCACCGAGGACACGGAGCAGTATTTCCTCATTCGTCCCGAGCGAAATATACGCACCAAGATAACTGGTAACGAGCCCTACAACTCCAAACAGGGCTAGGAGACGCAAGTTAAAACCGGAACGAAACAGCGTGACTTTCCAAATGTTGCCAAACCAATGGATAATGGCCACCAAGAAGATCGCCTCTACCGGAGGAAAGAATATCACCAACACTGGAATCATAAGTGTAGACGTGCCAAAACCCGTGATCGTGCCGATCGTGGCGGTGATAAAGGTTAGTAATGCAATGTAAAATATTTCCATATTAATTCAGCGACCAAATTGCGTAGTTTAGATACGAGGCAAAACTGACCCAAAGAATATATGGCACCAAGAGCAACGCGGCTAGTTTGCCGTGTCCGTCCGTAGTCCAGATACTGGACGAAGGAGGAGAGATTTTTGCAAAAGCGATAATCGTGGCGAGAATAGCAAGCCAGAGAAACGCGATCTCGATAAGCGCACCACCGGGACTATGCAGACCGAAAAAGATAATTGACCAGAGCGTGTTTAAGGCAAGCTGACCGAGGAATATGCCGAGGGCGATTTTTACATCCCTGCGATCCAGTCCTTTTTTCCAAACAAGGAATGCCGCGATACCCATAAGGGCAAACAGCGTCGTCCAGACCGGTCCGAATACCCACGCCGGAGGATTGAGAGCTGGTTTAACGATCCCTGCGTACCAGCCGGCGATGGACGGAGTGGTAAACCCCCACACCAAAGATTTTGGTGTGGGGGTAAAGACCGAGCCAATTATGCCGGCAAGCTCGGAGACTACGATGGCGATGATGAGTTTGAATGTGTTATTCATATCTTAATTTGCGAGCGCATCTGAAAGGATCATCACTTCTCGGCCTTTGCGCGATTCATAAGCGTTGTAGTTCAAAAAGAAATTAACAATTTTTCGATCGAGATAAAGAGATTTTATTTCTTTTTTGCTTCATTTTGAGATTTGAGTGCTCATAACCGTAAATTTATTTTATCAAAATTTCAGACATCTTTCGACTTTTTACCAACTATCATTAGGCATAAACGTTCACCTTCTCGTCCACGTAGTTATCGTAAACGTGGAAATATACTTTTTGGGTGCGGTCTTCACAATCCTCTTTGCTGTATGTCGGCTCCGGAAGCTCGTCGTAAAGGATTTCTTGGATAGTAATTTTTACGTCCGCTTGAGTTTCCTGTTTTTTCTTCCAGTCCAGCACCAGCTTTTCAGCTTTCAGTTTGACCAATAGTTCCTTGGCAACTTTTTTTACTTGATCGACTTCGGCAGGATTCAAATCTTCTTTCCGGAGAATATCGAATACGGCCAGTTCTTCTTCAGTAAGGTTTTCTGAAACGGCGCGGCGATCCTCCTCGCTTAATTCCTTTGCCAGCTCTACCAACTGGTCAAAGAAAAGATCGAGATCATGCGAGCCGGTGTTGTATTCGTGCAAAAGCT
>MHIL01000009.1:9179-9346 GCA_001817495.1 Candidatus Buchananbacteria bacterium RIFCSPHIGHO2_02_FULL_56_16 | reverse complement strand
AACTGGCCGAGGGCATGGGCCTGGTGGCCGCTGCGTTCTACCCCAAGGACGTCATCATTCGGCTGTCGGATTTCAAAACCAACGAGTACGCCAACTTGATCGGCGGCGCCGCGTTCGAGCCGCTCGAATCCAACCCGATGATCGGCTGGCGCGGCGCCTCGCGCTAC
>MHIL01000009.1:8994-9136 GCA_001817495.1 Candidatus Buchananbacteria bacterium RIFCSPHIGHO2_02_FULL_56_16 | reverse complement strand
CCCTGCGCAAAGCCCGCGACGTCTTCGGACTGACCAACATCAAGGTGATGATCCCGTTCTGCCGAACCGTCGAGGAGGGCAAGAAAGTCATCGAGGTGATGAAAGAGAATAAGCTGGTCCAGGGCAAAGATGGATTAGAGGT
>MHIL01000009.1:4388-8914 GCA_001817495.1 Candidatus Buchananbacteria bacterium RIFCSPHIGHO2_02_FULL_56_16 | reverse complement strand
CGCAATGAGTCGGTGAAAGCAATGGTGGCGCAGGTCATTAAAGCGGCGCGCAAGGCCGGCCGGAAGATCGGTATCTGCGGCCAGGCGCCGTCGGACTTCCCGGACTTCGCCAAGTTTTTGGTCAAGCAGGGCATTGACAGCATCTCGCTCAACCCCGACACGGTGCTCTCGACCACGCTGGCGATTATCGAGCAGGAGAAGAAACTGAAGAGGAAAGTGAAGTAAGTAAATTAAGTAAAGTAAGTGGGTAAGCTCGCTAGCTTAATTTACTTATTTTACTTACTTCACTTACATACCTAATTATTGACAAGCTACAGCATTCGTGCTAGTATCATAATCTAAAAACAAATCGTTCTCTAACAATCAATATCCAAATCTTAGGAGGTACGCCCTAATGGCTATAGACGAAGCAACGGTTTCCCAAGAGCTGCTGGCTCCGAACGAAGGCGTCGCGGCAATTCTTGCCCGCCACCCGCCTGGTTGGATCGGCACCATTTACGAGGATGGCCGATTCATTGCCATTTGCCTCAAAGAGGCCTGGCGCGAACCGCCGGCACGATTGTCACAGGTGGTGATGAGGGGTATCGGGGGTCAGAACTATGCGACCGATCCATTCTACTTTTTTGTCGTTGATGATTAGCCAGCGCCGCTGGCCCGATTGCAACTCTGCTTAGAGGAGGTTGGTTATGCGCTGTCTGCGTTGTCGTAGCGGGTGAGTTCTCCTGATGGCTGCAAAAAGTACCACGCGGTATATTCATACCGTTCAATTTTAGCCATCGGAGGCAAAAAATGTCGCGAAAAATCAGAAGGCCGGGTGGTATCAAAATCATCGTCGTTGTCGGAAGAGGTGCTGACGAGCGGGCGAGCGTTCCCATGAGGCCGGGTTCGGATGAACTCATCAGGTACATCGATGAGCTCGAAGAAGCAGGGACCCGTTATAGGGTTCGCAAGGCTCCGGCCGTGAACGGCTACTCCGAACATCGCCGCTAAACCTCACGGCACCAATTTTTGAACATTATTTCCAATGGTTCGACAGCAATGTATCGCTCGTCGAACCTTTTCTTTAAACCGATGCAAATCTATGAATGAATGCCTGCCCGCCATTACCTCACCATTCCATTACGCAGGCGCTGGCAGGCGGGCGAATGATACGAATAGGCTTGGGCTTTAAGCCTGGAGCTAAGAGCAGAATGCACGACGCAGCGGCCCATAGCTCAACGCCCAAAGCCCAGAGCCATTTGCGATTCGCGATAAGCGATTTGCTATTTGCCATAAGCATAGGCCATTTGTCCCAACCATGCTAAGATAAGACTATGCTCACCTTCCTCCACACCTTTGAGCCCCAGCCAATTATCCTCCAGCTCGGGCCGTTGGCTTTGCGCTGGTACGGTCTGCTGATGGTGACAAGCATGATTGCCGGTCTGCTTATCGTACTGCGCTTCGCCCGTCAAGAAAAAATTAAATCCGATGACGTCTTTGATCTCGCGTTTTATCTCATCATCTTTAGCCTGCTCGGCGCACGGCTCTACGCGGTGCTGCTCGAGCTGCCGTACTACCTAAATAATCCCTTTGAGATCATCGCGGTCTGGCATGGCGGCCTGGCGATTCACGGCGCGATTATTGCTGGCGGGCTGACGCTTTTAGTTTACTGCCGGAAAAAACGCCAGTCGTTTTGGCAGTGGGCCGACCGCCTCGTTGTCGCGTTACCACTGGGCCAGGCCATCGGCCGCTGGGGCAACTACTTCAACCAGGAGCTGTTCGGTAAACCAACGGATCTGCCCTGGGGCATTCCGATCAGCCCGGTGAATCGTCCGGTCGAATACCTTACCAGCCCGTACTTTCATCCGACCTTTCTTTATGAATCGTTGCTCAACCTGCTGAACGTCGGTCTGCTGCTGTTTCTGTTTCCAAAATTAAAACAGCGAAGCGGCGTGCTCGCCGGCCTGTACTTAATCAACTACGCAGTCATCAGGACGCTGATGGAATCGTTGCGTATTGATTCGACGCCGCTGCTGTTTGGCGTCCGCTGGCCGATTGTCGCAAGCGCGGTTGTCATCGTTCTCGGTGCCGGGCTCGTCGTCGTTCGGTCGCTACGTTCCGGGCAACGTTTGACACTATCATCCGGGTAATTTATAATTTAACTATATGATGAAACGGGTTGTTGCCCTCGTTAGTTTACTGGTTGTTCTCATTAGTTTTCAGTACTTTTTTATTACCGTTCCGAGCGGTGCCACACTCGTATACGCCGATGAGACGCTCGGTGGAGGAACAGTTGGTTCAGATAGTTCCAGCGGGCTCAAGAATCCTCTTGGTGAGAGCGATCCCCGGAAGATTATCGGTAACGTTATTAAGGCGCTCTTGAGCGTGACCGGCTCGCTCGCCTTGGCGGTTTTCATCTTTGGCGGGTTTACCTGGGTAACGTCGGCGGGCAACCAGGAGAAAATCAAAAAGGGCAAGGATATGATCCTTTGGGCGGCACTCGGGCTGTTCATCATTTTTGCCAGCTACGCCTTGGTCAATTTTGTGATCGGCGCAGCGACGGGTGGGGCATCTAACAGTTAGCCGTTTCTTTACTTCTTTCCAGCTCTAGTTATAAAGACTATACGACAGTATAGTTTTTTATTACGTAGTCGCAACTAGCTCTTTTTTATTGACAAAATTCTAAGAATATGCTATTATCAAGTATTGCTATTTTTATGCTTGGCATCAAGTAGCAACGAGCAAGATGGACTTTGAAAATCGAACAAAAAACCGTTGAAATACAGCGATAGAAGATGGAGAAAAGGAGGAACAAAGTGGTGAACGCAGCTTGGAGACGGTACCAATGGTTTATGGTTTTAGGTGCGGCGGCGGCAGGTTTCATCAGCTACACCAGTGTTGACTACCCGTACTACCTGATCGGCCTCGGCTTACTGCTGATCGGCTTGGTCCTTGGCGTCTGGCTGACCTGGCAACGAGCCAAGGCGTTCTGGCAGGCGTATCAGGAACAGCGCCGGCTGGCTTTTGCCGCGGTCAACCCCGGCGAGGAGCGGTTCCGGGCCTACCAGTCTCAACGTCGGTGGATGGTACTCTTGAGTGTCTTGGGCATTGTGGCTCTGCTGCCCGTGGTCATCATTGGTTGCTGGGCGGAGTTCTCCCAGCGCTGGCCATGGAACCTGATTTTTTTTCTTTCGCTCGCCGGCCCCGGTGGCGCCCTCATTGCAATTTTCGGCTCAGTCCTTGTTCGCGCCCTGGCTGATCTCGGGTGGTGGTTTGTTCGGCCGCCCGAAATGGCCGCGGCGATTGTCGAGTACGACAACGTTCTCTGGAAAGTCATTATCGCGGCCAACGAGTACCGACGCCGGCTCGACTTCATTGAGCTGGTCAACATCCGTAACAGCCAGGCAGGCTATGAGCAGTACGTCTTGCTGCCGCAAGGGAGGGGTTTGTACTTCCTCGGCATTTCCGCCTGGCCTTGGAAATGCCGACTGATCAGACCATTCTATGAGTCCACCGGTGATGTTGTGAATCCGAGCGAGCAGCCGCAGCAGTATGTCGTGCTGCGGGAAACGACTTGGAACTTGGCGCCCGACCGGGAGAACTCATCTCATGGATTGTCGGTGCCAAATACTATCACCCATGATCCGGTGGAGGTTAGAGCCTGGTTCTTTATTCGGGCGAGAGTCTGGGATCCGCTGCGGTACGTCTATGGCGCTGAATTTACCGCCGAAGCAACTGTTTCACAGATCCTTGCTCGGTGGCGGGCGGTAACCGCAACGCAGTACTACTTCAAGCTCCATGAGGGAAAGGCGCTTGAAGACATGGCGGTTGAGGGTTTAAAGATCGAACCCGAAATCCAGGAAGCAGCCCAAACCGCGCTGCTGTGCGACCTCGGGATCCTTGAAGCGATTGATGACGCTGACCCTACAGACGTAGCTTGGGCAAGAGAGAAGAAACGCCTGACGAGTCGGCAGGGGAAAGAATATCTGATGCGGCGACCTCACGTGTCTTTTGACGCCAATAATTCCGAGGAGAATTACCAAACCGTGGTCAATGGGTTCGGCGGTCGTAAAGGCGCTTGGACGGTTTGGGACAAATTTGGGATCATTCTGCTTGATGTTGAGCTCTCTGATCTCGAGCCGGCAGACCCTGATCTGTACCTGGCGCTCCAAGCTGTGACTAAAGCCCGCGCCCAAGGAGCGGCAGCGCTAGCCCTCGCGGTGGGTGAAGCCGAAGCAACGGTAGAGAGGGCCGATGGTGAAGCTCGGGCGATTACGAGCCGGGCTGAAGCGTGGAGCCGGCCGGGTGGATCAGCCATATGGTCCGGTGATGTTGCGCGCGATGTGGCTAAAGAGATTAAGCAGCTATCGGTAGTAAACGCGGGGCAAACCGGCGGTCAGGTTGCTTCGATCGTAGAGACCGTGAGTGCGCTCGGCGGTGTCCCATTTTCTCCGCCGCCAACCACGCCCGCGGGTAGCCAACCACCAGCCGAAACCACTTCGCCTTCACCAGAGCCGGAAGGTCGGCCTCTAGGCCAGCCGTCGACA
>MHIL01000009.1:0-4380 GCA_001817495.1 Candidatus Buchananbacteria bacterium RIFCSPHIGHO2_02_FULL_56_16 | reverse complement strand
TCAACCAAGCCAGCGATCAGAACCAGGAGGACGCCGCTATCAGGGTCGCGGTAACCGCGGCAGGGGTCAGCGGCCTCCCAGGCCCAGGCCAGGCCAACCGCCTCAACCTTCGAGTTAGTTCATGACGTACCTTAATCAGTAGCACTTTCACAGTTTTCAAAAGGGGTTAGAAGCTTCTAACCCCTATTTTTTATTTATTTTTAGCTAAAAATTTATAAATCTATTGACTTTTTTTTAGAAATATGGTATCATTTATTGTTATAAGATTCAGCTTTGCTGGCTTATAGCAAGATCCTTGAAAACCAAACCTTTGGAAGGTTGAAATCTTATGAAAGGTGGAAAACAGAAATGGAACAGTGGCTCAACAAAGTAGCGATGGGTTTTTTTTACCTCGTGGCGATTTGTGTCTGTTTGGTCCTGATTGTGGTCAGCATTGAGTGTGCGCTGCACATTCCATGGGTCGAGGAATTACTACCGTCTGGCAAGGTGCCGGACATTTACGATTTAACCGAGGCACGCCGAAGCAATCAGTTAGCTGACCAGCGACTAGAAGCGTCGAGAAATGAATTCGACGCTAATCAGAAGGAACTCGCGGCTGATGCAATCTCAAATCGGTCCGATGAACACTACCAACTTTGTGAAATCATCGGTGATACGCCAGCTCGTGACGAGAAGACCGGTGCGATCATTGGCAATATTGCAGCCGGGACCGTTGTTCGATACTTTCCTCTTATTGAGCGGTTTTACTTCAATGGCGACCTTAAGAAATACGTGCTGATCGCCTTGCAACCGTTCGAGAAAAAAAATCTGTGCGTAGTTCCAGTGGAAATGATCGGTAAACTTGTCAATCAAGCAATACCTGAATGGTTACCCATGGCGAGTACTGATCCAGCGATAGCGTATCAATGGTACGTTGAACTTGCACCAGGCCAGACATCACCGCCGCTACCAGTGTCGGTTGACCGAGTATTCAACTATGAGTTTTTTGCAACTGGTCACGGCGCACAGGTATTCCGTCATTTCAATGACGGACCGTGGGAGCTGCTCGTTGGTGGTCGGCCGAAGCCCCAACCACGGCTTCGGGAAAGCTTTTCAGTCCAAGTCCGGCTGCATCCAGCGGCCGATCGAAAAGAACGAATTCGTTTCGTTCTGAAAAACCCTCAAGGAGATCAATCATGAGTGATCCCACCCAAACCCCTCAAGGCGCCGATGACCAGCCAGCCAACCCCAAAGACGAGGAGGAAGAAGTTTCCGGACCGGTCGAAGTTTCATATCAAACTAGTCCAGAAACACGAGATCCAGGACCTCAAAACGGCGCTGCAGCAGCGACGCCGGCCGCTGCCACCGTAAATCCCCCCAAGGCATCCTTTCCGCCGACAGGTATTCGTGGTCCAGGCAGGTCACCATCTGCGCCGCCTCAACCACCATCGGAATCATCACGGTTCTGCCAGTACCAGGCAGTGGCATGGAAATATGGGAAGATTGGTGTTGGTATCCTTACAGTGGCTGCTATCTTATGGGGAGTCAGCAAGTTGATAGGTAGTCGGGAGTCAGTTACAAACATTGCCCAGCCACCTCATGACGATAACCAGATTGCTCACGAAGAAAATGTTTTAGAACGCTTCGTGAAGGATGCTAAGAGTCTTACGTCCTCCGGAAATGTATATGTCGAGGTAGAAAAAGACGGCCAACGCTATCGGTTCGGCGTTTCCCGTACGGATAGCCAGAAATCACCTGTCAGTAAAGATGAGTTAGATGCTCAAAAACATCTCACCTTAACTGAGATCGGTGAGGGCATCCGTGCAGGAAGTCGTCAAGCAATCGGTAATCCTGAATTCTTAATGGAGCTTGATGACCGATTGAAATCGGAGGTACGAGGTCGGCTTGATGACCATGATTCTCGTCTTTCCAGCGTCGAGAAAGACGTTGGAGAAATGAAATCAGACATTTCCAACGTTAAAAAAGACGCTGGAGAAATAAAACAGGTTTCCGAGCGGATGATGAAAATGCTCGGTACCAGTGCTCTTTTTCCCCAGAGTGCTACGCCCTGACCAGCCGGTCGGGTCGCAGCCAAGATGCTAAAACGGGTCAAAGCCAAATGGCAATGGCCCGTTCTTTTTTTTAAATCAAAAATCAAAATGCAAAAATAAAAATTAAGGTGTTCCGCCTGCGGCGAAACATTTATTTTTTTGGGTCAAGCGTGAGCGCCACCGAGTTGATGCAGTAGCGCTTACCGGTCGGTCCCGGACCGTCGTCAAAAACATGGCCGAGGTGGCCGCCGCAGCGGCTGCAGCGGACCTCAACGCGCTCCATGCCGTAGCGGTTGTCAGCCTCGAGCTCGACGTGACTTTGGTCGGCGGGCGCGACAAAGCTGGGCCAGCCGCAACCGGCGTCGTACTTCGAGTCGGACAAGAATAGCTCGTTGCCGCAGCCGGCGCAACGGTAGAGTCCCGGCTCGGTCGTCTGGTCGTACGGGCCGCTAAACGCCGGCTCGGTGCCCTGGCGGCGCAAGACCTCGTAGGCTTCGGGCGAGAGTTCTTTGCGCCACTGCTCGTCAGTTTTAGTCACTTTGTTAATCATAGGGTGAGAAGTAAGAAATAAGTCAAGATAAGTCCAGATAAGTCGAGATAGAGTCAAGATAGCGTGAGCACGCCGAGTTAAGCAGCTGATAGCAAATCGCTTATTGCAAATCGCGAATCGTACCGTGCGATTTGCCATTTGCGATATGCCTGCTTCCCTTGACACGCCAACGCGTTTCCCGTAAGCTGTCAGGAGTGCGATCTTTGATTTGAAAGGAGAAAACGGCCATGGCTGAAGGAGCTTCAAACGTACCATCGCCACTTCAGTCGTTGAAACTCGTCTTGCATGAGATTAATAAAGACCAGGAAGAAATTCGTTCTGTTATTGCCAATGCAATTAATCGGTCTTCCGAAGATGAGCGGAGTCCAAGCCGGTGGATCAAACGAAACTACCGCGGTGAATTTCGAGCGCTGATTCGGGAGTTGGCGGCAATCGAAGCCCTTCGTAAGAAGATCGATCATCTCGTCCAGGAACAAGGAGTTCCTCTCATTAATGGTGAGCTGGGAATCTCCGAGCCGCCGATTATCGTGCCAGTCAGCAACGCCCCCTGCTCTGTGGCCACGGCGGCTGCTCGTCCTGCGGCCGCCTAGCCGTAAAAATGACGCTCATTGTCGACTCGCTATTCCCTAGAGAACCAATCTCTAGGGCTTTTTTTTGGCTTGAGTAAGGTATCAAAGAACGCCACAGTCCGGGCCATCACCGTCGGCCAGGCATTGATAAACTCATGCGGCTCGCCCTCGTAGACGTAGAGCTCGGCGGTTTTGCCGGCTGCTTTCAGCCGCGCGAGGGTCTGCTCGCTCCACTCGAGCGGTACGTCTGCGTCAGCCGTGCCGTGGTGGATTTGGATTGGGGTGTTGACTCGGTCGAAAAACGTCATCGGGGAAATGTTGTCCCAAAACTCCGGGCTGGTCGTCGGCGAGCCGTACCGTTTAAGAACCTCCGGGCCGGTTGGTGATTGGCGCGCCATCCAGCGCTCGAAGCTGTCGCGCGCGTCGCTACTGACCGGCGCGAAGAGCACGGCGGCCTGCACCAGGTCAGGCCGCGTTACCAGGACGTTCAAGGTAACGCCGCCGCCCATCGAGTGGCCGAGCATGCCCACCCGCGTCGCGTCCACCGCCGGCAGCTTGGCGGCGCGAACCGCAAAGACCGCGGCAATGGCGTCCTCAGTGTAGCCGAGCCGCAGGTTCGTTTCGGCGTTCGGATCGTCGTCCGAGTCGGCATGGTTACGGTAGTCGGGGTGAACCACGGCGTAGCCGCGGCGGGCCAGGTAGTCCTGCTCACGTTTCAGGCCGCGGCCGTTGGTGTAGACCGCGGTATCGATGTGGCCGTGGTTTAATACCAGCAGCGGGAACGGCCCGTCGCCGCGGGGCAGGTTAAAAATGCCGGAAATTTTCAGCTCGCCGCTGCGGTAGGTGACGTAGTAGCGGGTGTAGGCGTCGGTGGTCGCGAGGACCGGCCCCAGGGTGAAATCGGTGCCGGTAATTTCTTTCTGAAAGAGCGCGGGCAACGACACCGGGCTGGGCGGGGCTTCGAGGTGGCTGACGGCCGGTTCGAGTTCAGGCGATGGGCTGTCAGGATTTTGACTGGCGGGCAACTGAAAATTTTTCAAAAACAAAACAACACCAATGACCAGCAGGGCAACGGCTGCGACGCTCACAATATGAATGGGGCGGCGTTCGGTGGCCATAAGTGGGTACCGTTAGGGTAGTACATCATAGCGTTTGTATCGGATTTTTTGGGTATACTAAGTCAGATGGAACAAGGTTAGAATGAAAGCGTAATCATTAAGCCCTTGTTCTA
>MHIL01000008.1 GCA_001817495.1 Candidatus Buchananbacteria bacterium RIFCSPHIGHO2_02_FULL_56_16 | reverse complement strand
GGCATCGGTGGCGATGATACGCGTCTTAATCGCCGAGAGCTTTAAGGCCTTGATAATGCTTTGGCCAACCCCTGCGCCGGCGCCGGTAACCAGCACGGTCACCGGGTCGGCGACGTCAAACGCCGAGTTGCCCAGCTCGCTCAAATCGTGGTGCATGTCGCTGCCGAAAGAAAAGTTTTTAATATTACCCTTGGCAATTTCGCTCACTACCAGCTTCCGGACGCTGGCCGGGCAGTTTTTTTGGTTGTACTCCAGCTTGATGCCGTTTTTGACGCACCGCTCGTAGACCTCCCGGACGTAGGCTTCAGGCACGTCAGCTTTGTAGAAGCGCTTCACCATGCTGAACGGATGGCCCAGGACGTCAATTTTTTTGTTTTCCGCCAGCAGTTTGGTCAAAATAAACTCCTGCTCAATCAGTGCTTCCAGGCCAAGTGACTTGATACCGGGGAAGTGGTGAACCGTTCCGGTAACGACCTCGGCTTGCTTGAGAATTTCATCGGTGGTGTTGAGCTCACCGCGCTCATCAACAATTTTGACTTCGCAGCCAATTTTAATGGAAAAATCAGGGTAGTTCTTCCGGAGCTCTTGGATGTCTTCGACGTAGCGGCCGAACCAATCGGTATTTTTATCCACGTGGTCGGTAATGGTCAAATCAAGGCGGTGGTGGAACTGGTTGTACTCAAAAATTTCTTTCGGCGAGAAGCTGCCGTCGCTGTAGGTAGAGTGGAACTGGTTGTCTTCAAACCGAATTGTTCGCATGGCTAGTGATTGGTCAAAAATTGTTCGATTGCCCGGACGATGTTGCCGGAAACGTCGCCGCCCTGATAGACCGGCCGGCTTTGCTTCAGTCGTCGGCAAAAGGCGGCTGACCGCGCTCGATCAATACCCACCTTGATTTGGCGCGGGTCGTAGTTCACCGGGATGACGTTTTTGCCGGCTTCCCGCCTACCCTGGCGGTTGCCGACCAGGACAAACGGCGTTTTGAGAAAGCCGGCTTCCATTAAACCGGAACTGCTGTTACCGATAAGCGCATCGCAGTGGTACTGCAAGCTTAAGAAAATTTTGTGGTTCAAATTTTGAAAAAGGTGAAAGCCGGCTTTACCTTTAAGTTTCTCAATCGCCGTAATAAAGATACGCGAGCCGGTGTCGGCGTTGGGGTAGGTAATAATTTTTTCGCCGGCCTGCCGGCTAAGGGCGGTGAGCACCGAGCCGATCTGCCGGGTAAGCGGCACGGTATCAAACGGCGTCGGGTGCTGCGCCACCAGCAGCCACGACTGACCGGCCTCAAGCTTAAGCTGCTTCGCTAACGCGCTTCGGCTCATGAGCGCTTTGGGCGTGAGTCCGTCGAGTCCGGCCGAACCGACGACTCGGACCTGACGTACATCGGCGCCGAGCCTGATGACGTTTTGTTTGCTCTGCTCGGTCTGCACCAGGTGGAGCTTGGAAAAAACCGTAATGGCGTTGCGCAGGTAGTGGTCAACCGTCGGGCCGGAAACGTCGCCGCCGGAAACGTGAATCACCGGAATGTTGCGATGGATACCGACGGTAGCCGCGGCAAACGGCTCATCGCGGTCGCCGATCACTAAGATGGCGTCAATTCTGTTACTATTGACGTACCGGTTAATGCCGGCGATTTCTTTGGCCAGCGCGCTGCCCATGTCGTCTTGTTTGCTAATGGGCACGACGCAATCAACGTGAGTATCTTTCCGAATCTCGTTCAGCGTGTAGCCGTACTGCTTGAGCGTGTGCATGCCGGTCGCGAGCAGCTTGACGGTGAGCCGCTTACTCTTTTTCAGCTTCAAAATCGTGGACTTGAACAAGCCGTATTCAGCCCGCGTGCCGGTAACCATGAGGAGAGTTTTTCGTTTCATTTGACGTCGGATAAAGAAATGAGGTTGTCTTTAGGAAGGTCGCGCTTGGCAATTCTCCCGATGAGCGCGTCGAAGTACCTGGGCGCTAAACCAGTGCCGGGCCGCTTGATCGCCAGGTTCTTTCTGGTGAATTTTTCACCCTTAGCGATGTCGCGAGCGGCAACAACACTTTTTCGGATGAGCGGCAGGTACGGCAGCTCGCTGCGGCTCGGACGCTTAATGGGTTTACCTAGGATAGCCGGGACGAATTTGACGGCCTTAACGAGCTGCTGTAGCTCGGCCGGTGTCGCTGATGCTTTGTGGTCGGGACCTGCTAAACCGCGGTTTAACGTGAAATGTTTTTCAATCATACAGGCACCCAATGTTGCGGCCATCAGCGGCACCCTGATTCCCATGGTGTGGTCCGAGTAACCCACGAGGGTTTTTATTTTTTTGATCATTTCGGGTATTACCGCCAGGTTAGCCTCGCGTGGATCGGCCGGATAATCGGTGGTGCACTGCAGAACAATGATCTTGTCGTTTCCCGCCCCTTTCATGGTTTTAATCGCTGCTTGAATCTCAACCATGGTTGCCATACCGGTACCGAGGATAATAGGTTTCTTGAGCCGTGCAACGTACCGCAGCAGCGGGAGGTTCGTGAGGTCGCCCGAACCAATTTTGAACATTGGTACGCCGAGCCGCTCTAGCAAATCAACCGACACAAAGCCGCCCTGGGCCGCCGAAAAGAAAGCAACCTTGCGCTTTCTGCTGTGACTGATGAGACGCGGGTAAAAGCGTTCATTGAGCTCGAGCTTTCGTATCATCGCCTGCATTGACTGTTTGCGGCCGGTATTTTTTGCCTGGTAGCTGGCGATGGGTGTTGCGACAGTCGTGACCTCTTCGGCCCGAAACGTCTGGAACTTCACCGCGTCGGCGCCGGCCTTGGCGGCTGCGTCAATAAGCTTCAATGCCAAATCGAGCCGGCCGTTGTGGTTCACGCCGATCTCGGCGACGACGTATGGCTTGCGTCCGGGACCGATAGCGACTTTATTAATGATGATTGGTTTGAGCATAGACTTAATCTAAGGGCAAAGCACTTGAAACGTGAAACATAGGCATAGAATTCGCAAGGTTTCAAGTTTTAAGTTACAGGTTTCATGCTAGTCATCGGTTCCGTCTTTCGCGACCGTATGGCGCAGCTTCCATTCGCCGTTTACTTTTTTCCAGACATTGGGCCGGCGGTAGCGGTCAATAATTTGCCAGAAGTGTTCTTCGGTGATATCGAGGTACGTAAGAAAATCTTTGAAATAGGTTTTGGGGAAATCCCGGTCGAAACGCTTGACCAGCGCCACCGCCTCGTCGCGGGTCAGGTGGCCGCAGCGCACGTCGCTCGAGGCCTCGCGGCTGGCCCGGCCGTGGCCGAGCTTAATGAACATCAGGTAGTAGTGGAACGGGTCGAGCTTGTCGTCTATGCTGAAGCCCTTGGTGTAGGTGCCGCCGGTCCGGCCCCCGGGATTGACGGTAAAGCCGGTGTGCTTGGCCGCGTAGTAAAAGTTTTCCTGCGGTACCCACAGCTTGTAGTACGACCACCAGTGCATCTGGATGTTGAGCTTTTTAATCTCCTCAATCGGCGGCGCCTGGTAGAACTGGAAGCTGTTTTCTTTAAGATCCGTCTGGCTTAAGATGCCCATCTTCTCACCCGCGGCGGCCAGGGTTTTGACGCCCGAACCCTTGAAGTACAGCTGCTCCCAGTCTTCAACTGCTTCAAATGGTTTATCGGCGTTCTGCATCGAGCCGCCGTACTCCACCTCGCCGTTCTCGCCGTAGAAGATCAGGGGGATCTTAAAGCGCAGCGCGGCGTGAAACGCGAATGATTTTTGACCATAGACGAACGGCTCGAAGGCGTCGCCCTTGAGCTCAAACGCCACCCGGGCCAGCTTGCGGTGGAGCAGACCGTTGGGCCAGGCCACTAGGCCGTCAAAGCCCGCCTGGATGGTGTTCAGGTAGTTCTCCCAGCCGACGTCGGTGTAGACAAACGGCGCCCAGGTAATTGCCAGCGGGTGCATGCCGTACTGGTGCTTGAGCTGGTGAATGACCACGGCGCTGTCCTTGCCGCCGCTCGAGGGTACCAGACAGTCGAAGCTGCCGTCTTTGGAGCGGTGAGCGTCGAGCAGGGCGCGCAGCTCGGCTTCCCGTTTGTCCCAGTCAATACTGCCGCCGAACTTTTTCTCGGCGTAGCGGCAGGCGCTGCAGACGCCCTCGTTGTCGAACACGGTCCGCGGCCGCTGGTTGGAGATGACGCACCGGCTGCAGAAGGTGATCTCATCCGGAACCGTCTCGAACTGCCTGTCAACGGTAACCTTCGGGTACGCCTGGTACTTTTGGTCGTCAATGTCGAGTTTTGGTAGCTTGAGCGTAATGGTCATACTAAAGGTGGTAATACCGGCAGAAATTTTTTAGGATGGCTAAGCCAACCTCGCCGCTTTTTTCCGGGTGGAAGAGCGTGCCGACGATGTTGTCCTTCTGGACGGTAATGCAGAACTGCTGGTCGCCGTAGGTGGTGGTTGCGAGTACCGTTTCGGCGCGGTTGGGCACGGGGTAGTACGACTGGGCAAAGTAGACTTCACCGTTCTCCGGCAGGTCGGCAAACAGCGGGTTTGGTTGGTCAGCCACGGCTAAACGGTTCCAGCCGATCTGGGGAATCTTGATCGGTTCTTTCGATTGGATCATGACGACCCGGCCGGGAATTAAGTCCAGGCCCTGGTGGTGGCCGAACTCATCGCTCTCGGAAAACAAGAGCTGCATCCCCAGGCAGATGCCCAGAATCGGTTTGCCGCTTGATGCCTGCTGCTTGAGCGTGTCAATCAAGTTTCGTTGGTTGAGTTCATCCATACCGTCAGCGAACGCTCCCATGCCCGGCAAAACCAGGCAGCGGACGGCATCCATCTGGTCTGGGGTTTCCACCAGCCGGACCGATTTGCCAATGGCGCGAAAGGCTTCGATGACGCTGTAGAGGTTATTGATACCGTAGTTGACGATGCCGATGTCGGCGTTCGCCGGTTCGACGATCTCCGCCTCGGTAGCCCGGGCGCTGCCAGTTTCCGATTGCTGCCATGCAAGATGTCGGACGGTGTAGCTGTTGTAGTTCTTAAGTCCCGGTTCACCGAGCACCTCGACGCTGACGGTTTTTTGGGGCAGGGGGGCGTTTCTGACGCTGACTTTTTTTTCGGTGAGCGCCTTTTTAATCACCTGAATCGTGAGCGCGCCGTAGTGCAGCGCCGACGCGGCGGTCACGCCATCAACCGCTCCGAGCCCGGCGCAGCCGGCGAAATCTTCAGCCGTGCCGCCGCCGCCGGAAACAATCAGCGGGATGGACAGCACTTTTGAAACTGCTTCGACTAATTCAAGATCAAACCCGGCCTGGCCACCGTCCTGGTCAACCGAAGTCAGCAGAATTTCACCGGCGCCCAGCTCCTGGGCTTTCTTGGCCCAGGCTGCCGCGTCCATGCCGGTCTGCTCGCG
The DNA here is from genome assembly GCA_001817495.1 of Candidatus Buchananbacteria bacterium RIFCSPHIGHO2_02_FULL_56_16. GTDB lineage: Bacteria > Patescibacteriota > Patescibacteriia > Buchananbacterales > UBA6539 > 2-02-FULL-56-16. The sequence continues at coordinate 27,418 of MHIL01000008.1, read as the reverse complement.
GGTGTTGTCGGTGTAGGCTTCCCACTGCCCCGGCTGGATTTTTTTGGCGGCGATTGAAACGACGATGCACTGCGAGCCGAAGACCTGGGCCGCCTGGGCGATCAGGTGAGGGTTGCGGATCGCCGCGGTGTTAATCGCAACCTTGTCCGCGCCGGCTTTGAGCGTCGCCCGAATGTCGGCAATAGTCTTAATGCCGCCGCCGACGGTGAACGGGACAAAGATCCGTTTGGCCGTCTCGTGAACCAGGGCTAAATCGATCGGCCGTTGGTAGAGCGAGGCGACGGTGTCGATGTAGATGATTTCGTCGGCGCCGTCGAGGTAGTACTTTTCGGCCAGCGTTACCGGCTTACCCATCACCCGCAGGCACTCAAACGAAACGCCTTTGACGACGTTTGGTCCCTTGATGTCGAGGCGGGCGATGACTCTGACGTTTTTCATTTCCGGTTTGAGGTTAATTGTTTGATGCGTTGGTTGAGTGCGGTTCTGTTACGGTAGACCAGCTCGGCCAGCGCCAGGTCTTCGGCGGTATCAATGTCAATTGCCCGCCAGCGGGGAATCTCAACCGGCCGGGTGGCAGGGGTAAAGAAGCGCCTGACCCGGCGCAGGACGCTGGTTTTAATCAGAAAGACGCTACCGGTGAACAGGTAGCCGCCGGGCAGCTGCTGGGCGTTGGTTGAGGTCAGCCGGACGCGGTTGGCCATCTCGAGCGTTCCGTTTGGTTTAATGGTGAACAAGAGCGGCTGGGTTGCGGCAACGGTCGCTACCGACTCCACGCCGGCGGTTTTCGTTACTGCCACGCACCGGTTGAGGTCGTCAGCAATGGTCAGCGGCGCATTGGGCTGCAGGAGCATGACGAAGTCAGGCCGGTAGCGCTGCTGCGCGGCCAGGCGGTCGAGGCTGTGCAGAATCGCGTCAACCATCAGGGCCTTGTCAGTGGCCAATTGAGCCGGGCGCAGGAACGGCACCTCGGCGCCGTAGCGGCGGGCGATCGTCGCGATTTTTGGCGAATCAGTATCAACGATAATGCGATCGACCGCGCTGCAGCGACGGGCCAGCTTAATGGTGTGGGCGATCAGCGGCGTACCGGCGAACGGCCAAATATTTTTATCTGGCAGGCGTTTGGAGCCGCCGCGGGCGGGGATGATGGCGAGGATTGTTTTAGTTTTCATATGCAAGTCGAGGTTCAAGCCAGCTTTTAGCTGTTAGCTTTTAGGGTATAGAAGGCTTTTCTGATCGCACCCTCTAACAGCTATCAGCTAAAAGCTTCAAATTACAAGCTTTCTCCAGTTATTTGAATTTGATCTAGACATTTCTAGGTAATCTCTATCCGGTCGCGCAGCACCAGCGACTCGATTTCTTTAACTTTCCGGTCAAATTCAGTTTGATGTTGTTGCAAAGATTGGCCGGCAGCTGAACGGTCACTGGTTTTGCTGCGGCGGTAGAGCGTCCGGCCGGCAGCGTAGACGTTTTCCGGCAGCGCCTTTTTCACCAGTGACCGTAACTTGCTCCGGTAGTTCGGTGGGTAGTTATGTTTGGTGTACACCTTCATCGCCTGGTCAACGATTATGTTCGATTGTTCGGCGCCGAGCTTTGATTGCTGGTTCAGGTAGTGGGCTGTCGCGTCACGGAATGTCGCGTACTTTGGCGGGTATGACGGTTCTCGCCGGAGCTTGAGCAGATCGGGCCAGACGGTCGGCGAGCTGCCGTTGCTGAAGCTGTGAGGCGTCTCGAGACGTTTAATTTTACCATAGATTACTGTGATGGCTGAAGAGAGGAGCTCGCCGAATAAAATCGGGTCAACCTTAAAGTCCAGCAGCGCTCGGTAGGCGACGCTGGCCACCGCGGTCCGATGGACGCCGTAAAACGTCGGGTTGTAATGGTCGAGGTGGGCACGCAGCCGCTCGGCCGGTTCGTCAGTGTCAACCGAGGGACTGTCGTAGCCACCGAGCCGCCAGGAAAACTCCGGCTCATCGGCGCTGGTTTTTTTAAGATGGAAATCAAAGTACTGGCCATGGGCGACGACGAAATCAGGGTTGGTTTTAAGGAAATTGAGGCCGGCCATAATGCCGTCGAGCAGAATGAAATCATCATCAGCGCAAAATGACAGGTACTCGGTGGTTACCGTTGAAATCACCCGCGGGTGCTTGTACCAGGGGTTCAGGTCGGGTGAGAATGAGTCGAGGAAGCGGATGTTGAGCTGGCGGTGGTTTTCGACCGTCGTCCGGTTTTGAAGTTTGACTTCCGGCCGGCTCGAATCAGCCACAATGATGTCGTAGGGGCAACTCTTGAGCTCGTAGTAGTCAAGAATTCGCCGGAGATAGCCGGGTCGGTTGTAGGTGGGGATGATGATGGTGAGGGGTGTCATGGCGCTGGATAATACTAATGACAAATTTCTAATGTCTAATTTTTTTATTTGACTCGCTTTAAGAAACCCTTCGGGCTGTACGAAACAAACAACCGGTCGTAGTGCTCGTCAACCTCAAATGCGTCGTTGGTTTTCAAAAACTCGGTAACCGCGGCCATCGGGCCGTTGTCGCGGTAGTGCTCGTCAGCCGCGCCGTGTTTTACCATCTCATCGGTAAAGGTGTCTGAAACGATCAGGTAGCTGCCCACCGGTACCAGCTCCTGGTATGACTGGAGCTCTTTGAGCACGTGGTCTTTGGTGTGGTTCGAGTCAAGAAAGACGATGGTTTTCGCGCCGGCCGGCACGAGCTGTTTGACCCGGCCGAGCGTTTCCGCCCCAACCGAGTTGCCCTCAATTAGGGTGATGCGCTTAAACAGCGGGTGCTGTTCGAGTACGGCGCGGTTGTGCGCCCGAATCTCGACGTCAACGCCGATGACCGAGCCGTGGTTCAGGAGTTCCATCATTGAGGCGTGGAAGATCAGTGACCCGCCGTGGGCGACACCGGTTTCAATGATGTAGTCCGGTTTGAGGTTAAAAATTACCTCTTGGAGGAGGACAAGGTCCTGGGGCGTCTGAATCACCGGAACGCCCAGCCAGTCTATTTCATACGAAATTTTATTTTTGGCCGAAGCGACCAGCCAGCGCAACGCCGCTTCGTTAAGTTCCGGAAGATTTTTGTTCGGCTCGCCGCTGACGTACTCGCGCAGCGACGGCAGGTTATCGTAGTCACTCATACCCGGTAGTAGAACTTCAAATTATTTAGATCTAGCATGGTAAAGGTATTCTTTCAATCGTCGTTGTAACAACCGTCGACCTTGGGTTGTTTTGAAGTACCGCTCCCTCCGTTGAGCGTCCTCTTGATTCAAGCATGCCTCGTAGTAGATTAGCTTCCAGGGTCTGAACGGCTTGGTTGATTGATTTAACCCCTGCTTATGATCGGTGATTCTCTTTTTCAAGTCAGTCGTGTATCCGATGTACCGTTCCGTTCTATGGCGCTGACTCTCGATAACGTAAACGTAGTGGAAATTCACCCCATTTGAAGTTTCACTACCGGGCATAGGGTTGGTTTAACTCGTAAGGTTTTTTTTAAGCAATCGCAGACGTAGTCAACTTCGGCTTTGGTGATCCCGGTCGCCGATGGCAGGCAGATGCCATAGGGCGAGATCCGGTAGGCAACGGGGTTTTGTTGCCTCATGTTTTTACTCCGCACGTACGGCTTCCAGGCCGGCATCGAACTCAACGGGTAGAAGAACGGCCGGAGGTCAATATGGCAGGATCGGAATTTTTTCATGAGCTGCTCTTTTTTCCAGCCATAAGCGGAGTCAATAATCGCCGACACGATCCAGTAGGTGTTCGTGGCGTTTCGGGGCTGGTCGTTAAGCTGGATGCCTGGAATTCCTTCCAGCGCCGCGCGGTACCAGCCAAACGCCCGTTTCTTTTTGGCGAGCAGTTCCCGGAGCCGGCGGAACTGAGCCAGGGCCAGGGCCGCCTGGAGGTTGGTCCACTGGTAGTTGAAGCCGATTTCCTCGGACCAAAAGGTGGCCTCGATGGTGTACTTGCGCATGCCGTGGTGGGCAAGCTTCTTGGCCCGCTCGTAGACTTTTTTATTATCGGTTACCAGCATGCCGCCCTGGCCGGCAATGACCAGCTTGGTGGCGTTGAAGCTGAAGATCCCGACGTCGCCCAGCGTGCCGGCGGGCCGGCCGCGGTACTCTCCGCCGATGCTTTCGGCCGCGTCCTCGATAATCGCGATGCCGCGGCGGCGGGCGATTGAACGGATCGGTTCGATGTCGACCATGTTGCCGTAGAGGTTGACCACGATCACCGCTTTGGTTTTTTTGGTAATCCGCTCTTCAAACGAGGCCGGCGACAGGCACCAGCTGCGCTCGTCAATGTCGCAGAACACCGGCGTGGCGCCGACGTAGTGGATCGGCGCGGCCGAGGCGGTCCAGGTGATATCCGGCACGATGACCTCGTCGCCGGGCCCGATGTTGAGCCCGAGGAGCGCCAGGTGGATGGCGGCGGTACCGCTCGAGGTCGGCAGGCAGTAGCGCTTGTCAGTGTGGCGCTGGATTGCAGCGGTGAGTAAATCGAGGTGCAGGTTGCGGCGCTCGTACCAGCCGGAGCGAATCGCCTGGTTGACCAGCTTGATCTCCGCTTCGGTTATGTCTGGGCCGGCTGACGGGATCGTTTTAATGGGTTTTATTTTCATACGCTATTTTTGGTTGGTTTACTATCCGTGTGATTAAATTTTGCGATTCTCACTGAATCTACGTAGTGATCATTGATTTTAAAATGATCCTTAAAGACGCCCTCAATGGAAAATCCCAATTTTTGAAATATTTTGGCCGAGGCTTTATTGATTGAGTAATAGTCAGCACAAATTTTATAAAATCCCATTACCTCAAAGACGTAGGTACAAATTCCCTCGATGGCTTCGGTGCCAAACCCTTTACCCCATTCTGATTTATCAAACAGCGTAATACCAAACTCTAATCTTTTATGAAGGGGGTTGATACTCGACAGCCTGACGTTTCCAATGTGCTTGTCAATTTTTCGCAGAAAGATGCCGACTAATTGGGAGACCCCCTCGACGTTCGATTCCTCGATGTAGCGTATCATTTTTTCTTTATCCCATTTGGTGTGCCGTGCTTCGGTGAATTGGGTAACTTCCGGGTCCTGCAACCCACTAAGGTAGTTTTGGCTCACGTCGTCCACCGTCAGCTGCCTAAGGTATAAATTTTTGGTAACTATCTTCTTCATAATTCATGATTCAGTATCGGACGCGTATTCAAGCTGGACGCGGACGTAAACTTTTTTGCCGTTTTCAATGAAGTAGGCGCCCGGAAACGGCGGAAAGGTGCGGGCGCGCAGCTGGTTAATCAGCTCGCGAGCCGAGTACTTCTTTTCCAAATCAATCTGATCGAGCGACGCCAGATTCTTGCCATAGTGAATGGTGGCAACGGCATCATCTTGCTTACGACGAGGAGCGGTACCATTTTTTATGTGGGGCCAGGTTTCTTTAAAGAGCGGCATGAACGACTCCATCAGCTTGGCGTAGAGCGTGGCGCCCGTATCGGTTGACTCGATCGGCACGATGCGTTGGGCAATAATGTCGCCGCTGTCAATGCCTGGGTTAATGTAGTGGAGCGTTACGCCGGCCGGCGTCGCGTCAATGATTGACCAGACGTTGGGATTGTGGCCTCGGTTGTAGGGCAGGTAGGCGGCGTGAAAGTTGATGCAGCTTTTGGGCGGGATGGCGATGAACTCCGGCTTGAGCAAAAACCCCCATAAAACCGTCAGGATCACGTCGGGTTTAAGCGCCTTAATCCGCTCAAGGTTTTCCGGCTGGTGAATCGTTTTAGCCGCAAAGATTTGATGCGCGGGCAGCCGGAAGGTGTCAATAATTTTTTTGGTGTAGCCGCGGTTGAGCTCGTGCTCGAATTCCGGCGGGTGGATCGCCAGGCCGACGACGTTTTCCTGCTGTGCTTTGAGGTATGTGGCCACCTGCCAGCCGACGCGGTAGTCAGCCATTAAGAAAACATTCATACTTTGCCTCCGGCCCAGCGCAGCTCGCCGGTCAGCCGGCCGCCTGACTGGAGCGACTCGATTTTTTGGAGACGGTAGAAGTTAATGTCGTGAAACTGTTGCGCGGTAAGCGGCAGGCGGGTGAAGACCTCAAGGAGCTGCGTCACGCCCCGGCGCACCGGCCACTCACACTCGAACCCGCTAAACACCTCTTTAATCCTTTCAAACGAGACGCGGTAGGTCCGGCTGTCGGTGGCGTTCTGGATTTTGCGGTCGGCAATCAGCTCGGCGCCGGCAAGGGGCGTTTTTTGTTCAGCAAGGTACTCGATGGCGCTGCCGGGAACCGCTGACTGAATCAGCTCGGCGAGCTGGCGAACCGTGTAGTTCTCCGATGTTTTGCCGACATTTAAGACCAGCGGCCTGGCTAAGGCACCTTCGAAATCAATAGCGTGGCGGATCGCCTGGCAAACGTCCTGGATGTGGACGACCGGCCGCCAGGCGAGCCCGTCGGAGTTCAGGATAATTTTTTTGGTGGTAAACGCCATAGCGGTGAGCATGTTGACTACGATGTCGAAGCGCATCCGCGGCGACGGGCCGAACAGGGTGGCGAACCGCAGGATGATCGGCGCCCAGGTTTGGTCGCTGATTTCTTTCAGGTCTGCCTCAATCTGGAGCTTGTTCAGCGAGTAGGGGATCCGCGGGTCGGTTGGTGAGCTCTCGTCGAGCATCTCGCTCTGGCCCTGGCCGTAGACCGAGCAGCTCGAGGCGAAGATGAGCCGGACTCCGGCCGCCTTGCACCGTTCGGCCAGCGTCCGCGAGTACTGCCGGACCGGACCGTAGACCGAGCCGGGGTCGAAGTTTTTGAGCGGGTCGTTTGAAATGGCCGCCAGGTGGACCACTGCCTCAATGCCGTTCAAGTCAGCCGGTGAAAAGTCGCGCATGTCTTTACGGATCACCGGGCTGTCATCGGCGGCGTAGAGCAAACAATCGGCAAAGAAGCCGGTATCATAGCCGACGCAATCAAAACCGTGGTCGCGCAGGTAGGGGACCAGGACGCTGCCGATGTAGCCCTGGGCGCCGGTGATAAGCACTTTCTTCTTTGTGGTCATATTAGTCATGGTGGTTCAGTGTTGGGATCCGACAGTCGGCGTCTTGAAGGTGACGAAAGAGCGCGTCAAGGGCGACAATCTCGAGCTGGCCACATCCAAGTTCTTTCAGCTGCGAGGCGATCTCTTGTTGGTAGCTCTCATTGGTGATGAGCACTCGTATCGGTTTTACGGTAACGATGATCTCCGGACTGACGACTTCCTGGCCGGTGCCGGGAATAAAGGTGCCATGCCGCGCGGGGTTGGAATCAACGACGTACGTCAATTTTTGATCGGTGATGTCGAGCAGGTTGAGCAGGTTCGTGCCCTTGCCGCCGGCTCCCCAGAGCACTGCCCCAGGCAGTAAGTCTTGTATCTGATTTTTAATTTTTTCTAGTTCCATAGTACTCGAGGTGCTCACCTTTAAAACCAAACGATAGCTTCCTGGTTTGAAACCCATGTTTCGTCAGGGTCTTTTCGAGCGCCGGCTTGGTGTAGTAGCTGCAGTGTTCAAAGGAAAACGCAAATATTTGGTTGCGTTCGACGATCCATTCCCAGGCTGGTACCTCAATGTAGAGGTCGACCCGCTTCGCCGGCGCGAGAGCGAGGCGAGGCGCCTGGGTACCGGTAATCTCGTCGAGAAACACATGCGGGTCGCCAAGGTGCTCGAGGGTGTGGCGCAGGATCAGGAGATCTGGTTTGGCAAGGTCAGCGCGGTAGTAGTCGTTGATAAAGGTTAAGGTTTCATGGTGATTATTAGCGGCGGAAAGATTCGGGTCGTAGCCGTAGCCGCGGAACGAGTACTTTTGGTGGAGCTGTTTGAGAAATTCGCCGCTGCCGCAGCCAACCTCAACAATCGTTTTTCCAGTGATGTCAAACATATTGTTGATGCGCTCGCAGACGGTGTCCATGTACGCTCTATAGATTTGAGACAATGCTCGATCGTTGTTGTACGCCACCTTGTAATTCATGAGCGAGGGGTTAAACGCTGCGTTGAAGACGAAGGTGCAGCCGCTGCACTGGTAGTAATCCAAGTCGCCCCGCGCAGCGGCCAGCGCGTCCGCCCGGCTGCGGTGCAGCTCCAAGTTGTAGAGCGGCATCGCTTTTTTCTTGAGGATGGGCGTGAGTTGATTCGCACCGCAGACCGGGCAGGCGATTTTTTGGTTTGGGCTAGTTGCTTGCATACGAATCAACCATTTTTTTAATACCGGCTTGAAGCGACGTTTTTGGCCGCCAGCCGAGGCCGCGGATGACGGCGGGGTCGGCGCGTACGCCCGAAAAGCTTGCGCTGGGTGGCTGACGTTTCAACGCCGCCGCCGGCAGCGGTACGCCGTAGGTTTTAAATACCAGCCGGACGACGTCGCGCACCGTGGTTAGAGCTCCGGATCCAATTTCGTAGGTAGTGTCAGGTTGACCCTTTTTAATAATTGCGGCCAGGGCCTCGGCGACGTCCGCGACGTAGATGAAGTCATTTTTTGCGCCTGGATTTTTAAGCTCCGGCCTTTGGTTTTTTTGAGCGCAGGCGATGAGGTAGGGGATGAGCGAGCTGGTTTTTTGACCAGGACCATAAACAAACATGAGCCGCGCCCAGCTGAAACTAACGTTTCGCTCTCTTGCCATCGCTAACCCGAGCTCGTGCAGCGCCTGCTTAGCGGCGACAAATGCGAGCGTGCGTTCGGGCGGCCGTTGCTCAGCTCGCGGCGCCTGAAAGCCCTTCTCCCAGCTGCTGCCCGCGCAGATGACTTTCTTGCAGCCCGCGCCTGCCAGCACGTCCAACAGCCTGAGGCTCGCGGTGAGATTCTTGATGCTGGTCGGCGCGCTGTAGTCGGGTATGCCTTCCCAGGCCAGGTGGACAGCCACCGTGGGTTTGAAGCGCATAAGCTGCCCTTTCCAGCGCCCGATGTCGTCGAGGTCGCCTCGGAGGTAGGTCACCCGCGGCTGCCGCGGCTGTGATCGGCGCGAGAGTACCAGGAGCTTATTAGTGCGGTCTTTGGCAAGTCGCTCGACGAGCGGGGTGCCGATGAATCCGGTGCCGCCGGTGATAAAAATATTCATAGGGGTTGGTTAGTAACGATATTTCTGACAATGGACAGCAGGTCGCGGTCTGAAGTCACCAAGAGCGTCTGGCAGCCAGCGGCGTCACCTGCCGCCTGATCCCGTTCGTCATCGCCGATAAAAATAGTTTTGGTCAGATCAATGGCGTGATCGTGCGCCGCTTGGAAAAACATTCCCGGTTTTGGTTTCCGGCAGCCACAGCTGTCATTCCAGCCATGGGGGCAGTGGTAGATTGCTCTGACGGTTACCCCCTGTTCAGCCAGCGTTTGCTTCATGTGGTGATGGATAGTTTCCAAATCCTCTTCGGTCATCATCTTGCGGGCGACGCCGGCTTGATTGCTGATGATGATTAGCTCATAGCCGTGCTGCTGCAGCTGCTGGAGCGCTTCGATCGCGCCGGGCAAGAACTCAAATTCAGCCCAGCGTTTGACGTAGTCGGCTTTCGGCGCTTTCTTATTAATCACGCCGTCGCGGTCGAGGAAGATAATTTTTTTCGGTGCGAAGAAGCTCTCAGTAACGCTGACCTTTTCCGGCGTGCTGATGCTGTAGTAGCGGTGGTCGGTGCAGTAACCGCTCAACTGCTTAGCGGCGACCAAGCGGGGGAGGACATCGGCCTCGAACGAAAAATTATGCTCGGGCAGGTCATCGAGCGCCTGCTTACGCAGCAGGCAGTAGCCGATTTCGACGCCGTTCAAGTTTTTTGCCGTTCGGCTCTTGTCGTACTCGACGACGTACCCCCGGTCGTCAACGCGGATATTATTTTTGGTAATGCCGGATTTATTGGTGTAGACCGTGACTGAAGCGTTGGTTTGTTGGGCTTGGAAAAACTCCGTCATCTTCTTCAGGTTCAGCGGCCAGTAGTTATCGGCGTAGAGCAGCATGAAAGTATCGTCAATCAGGTTGAGCGCTTTTTTAATTCTGGTGCCGGTATCGTCTGAAATGTCGGAAATCGAGTAGCGGATGGTGAGGCCAAATTTTGAACCGTCTCCAAAGTGGGCCGTTATTTTTTTCGGTAGGTAGCCGAGTAAGAGCACCAGGTCAGCGATGCCCTGCTCCTTGAGCTGATCCAGCAGGTACTCGAGGAACGGCCGGCCCTGGACCGGCACCATCGGCTTGGGGGCGTGGTCGGTGAATGGCCGGAGCCGGGTGCCCAACCCGCCGGCTAAAATAACGGCTTGTTTGATCCTATCCATGGGTTTGTTGCCAAAAGAGGTTCGCGTCGAGCCGGTTGGTTTTAACTAAATACTCGAGCTGGGCGAGACGGTTGCAGGTTCGTCCCCGGAACATCGCCTCGGTAAAACTGTTTTTTTTGAAAAAAGTCACCAGCTCGGCGCCGCCACGGTCCAGATCCCAGGTTGGCTGGTAGTAGTCCTTAAGCACCGTCAGGATTTTATCAAACGAGACGCGGTAGGTGCGGCTGTCAGCGCCGTGCTCGCCGGTGAACACTAGCTCGCTGTTTGGTACCGCCCGTTGGGCCGCCTCGGCCAGCTGCCGAACCGTGTAGTTGCCGTCTTTGATCCCGACGTTGAACGCCTGACCGGCGACGAGTTCGGCGGGCGCTTCAAGCCCGGCGCAGAACGCCCGGCAGACGTCCGCCACGTGGACGACCGGCCGCCAGGGCGTGCCGTCGCTCTTGATTTCAATCCGGCCGGTGGTGTAGGCGCAGGCCACCAGGTTGTTAAAGACGATGTCGCAGCGCAACCGGGGACTGGCGCCAAAGACCGTTGATGGCCGGAAGCAGACTACGGTGAAGCGGTCGTCGTTCAATTTTTTTAACTCGCACTCGGCAGCCCACTTGGTTTTGGCGTAGGCGGTCAGCGGATTTTTAATACTGGTATCTTCGTCGAGCGGTTCATCGGCGTTGCTGATACCGTAGATGCTTTGGGTTGAAGCGTAGACGAAGCGCCTCACCCCGGCCGCCTTGCTTAAACGGGCGATCGCCCTGGTTGCTTCGTAGTTGATGGCAGTGGTGAGCGTTTCGTCAAAGGCGCCGAGCGGGTCGTTGGAGAGGGCGGCGAGGTGAATGACTGCCTCAATACCGTCGAAGTCGGCGGCCGTAACCTGGCGGATGTCTTTGGCAATTTGGGTAACGACGCTTTGCGGAGCAGCACCAATCCCGCAATCACGGTAGTAGCCACTGTCAAACCCAACTACCTGGTGACCCTTGGCCGCCAGCCGGGGAGCGAGGACGCTGCCGATGTAGCCGTTGTTGCCGGTAAGGAGTACTCGCATACCGTTAGTTAGGGTTTTAACTTGGTAAAGTATGAAATGATAATATGCTGAATGATCGAGTGGATATCTTCGATTCGTCCGTAGTGGTCGTTTTGAACCGTGATTTCGTAATCAACCAGCGATTTGGCTTTGCCGCCAGTGGTAAAGCCGAGCAAGCCGATAGTTTTGGCGCCGCGCAGCTTCGCCTGCTCGATCGCTTTGATGATGTTGGGTGAATTACCGCTGCCGGAAATGACGATCACCAAATCTCCGTCTTCGACCAGGTCGTTGAGCTGTTCGGCGAATATATCATCGAACGAGAGATCGTTGGCGAGCGCCGTGATCTTGCCGACGTTATCGGTCAGCGCGGTGATCCGGAACCTTTTCTCCTCAATGTCTTTAAAATCCTTCACGGTATTCTTGCTCAAGTCGGCGGCAAAGTGAGAGGCGTTCATCGCGCTGCCGCCGTTACCCATCACAAAAATCCGTTTCTTTTCATGGTAGGCCCGCTTGATCGCCTCAATGATTTTTTCCAGCTGCGCCAGATCTAACACGCTGGTGGCCCGTTCGAGCTCGGCGAGGTAGCTTTGGGCAAAGTCTTGGAACGTAGTCATAATTTTTCGTTATAGACAATAGTACTTTCTTGCGGCTCGAACTTGAACGTCGTTTCCCTAAGTCCGTTGAGCGCCGCCCGGACCCTGGGCTGCTTCGCCTCTTCGCAGTACACGAGCAAAAAGCCGCCGCCGCCCGAACCCAAAACCTTGCCGCCGATCGCCCCGGCCGCCCGGGCTGCCTCGTACATGGTATTAATCGTCAGGTTAGTAATTTTACTGGCGAGTTTTTGTTTGTAGAGCCAGTTTTGATGGAGGATGTCGCCAAAGTCGTCGAGGCGGTTGCTCATTAGTGACTTTTTTAGTTCTTCAGCCAACGTCAGCATCTTATCCAGGACGTGGCGATTCGTCTCAATGTTATTTTCTTGCTCGGGCAGCACTTCGGCTGATTGGCTGCTTAAGCCGGTGTAGAAGAGCAGTAAATTGTTATCGAGCTGCTCCAGGGTTTCTTTCTGGCAGGGGATTGGTTCGACGGTGACGCGCTCGTCAGCATGAAATTTAATGTAGTTAAAATTACCGAACGCCGTCGCGTACTGATCCTGCTTGCCAATTGGGTGCTTTAAAATTTCCAGTTCAATGTTACACGCTTCTCGGGCGATCTGTTCGGCTGAAACCGCCTGGCCCAGAAAGGCGTGCAGGGCTTTTAAAATGCCGACTGTCAGACTGCTCGACGCGCCCAAGCCGGTGCCTTCGCGCGCCGGTAGCATGTCGGACATGTAGCTGATGTCCACCCCGCGGGTTACGCCGGTGAGCTTGAGTGCCTCGCGGATTAAATGATGCTCAATCTTTTCGACGTCGTCGACCATCTCGCTCTTCGAGTAGCCGAGCCGAATCTGGTCGTCGAACTTTTTGTTAACGGTGGCGTAGATATACTTATTGATGGTGGTGCTCACCACCGCGCCGTAGCCGGCCTGGTAGTAGCGGGGGAAATCGGTGCCGCCGCCGACAAAGCTGATCCGTAGGGGGGTGCGGGAGATAATCATAGGGTAGGGCGTTGTTAGTGCCAGCTTCTTAGCTTGTAGCTTTTTAGGTTAGTAGGCGCTGGCTTTTTGTTCTAAGAAGCTACAAGCTAAAAAGCTACAACCTTCTCTCCTGGTTATTATTTGTCACAAAATCAGGCCAATTCCGATCTTTCTCCGAAATAAACGCCGGTTTGGCCGGCCAGAAAAACTCGAACTGGGGATCGTTGTAACGAATGCCGGCCCCCGCTTCCGGGTGGTACGATTCCGCGCAGTAGTAATGAATCAACGAATCGTTTTCAAGGGTGAGAAAGGCGTTGGCGCAGCCGGCCGGTACGTGGAGACTCTTGCGGTTGGCGGCGCTGAGCTCGACCGCGAGCCACTGGCGAAACGACGGGGAAACTGGCCGCAGATCAACGACGACGTTGTAGATCGAGCCCTTGAGGCAAGAGAGCGTTTTGGCTTCACCGAACGGTTCTCTTTGGTAGTGGAAGCCCCGCAAGGTGTGGCGGTGCGTATTTTCCGAAATGCTGCACTGCGTAACGGCAGGGGCAATACCGTGAGCCGTGAATTCGGTTTGATCGAAGTGCCGTCGAAACATGCCTCGCTCGTCCGCGAACGGTTCAGGTTCGATGATCCATACGCCGTGAATTTTTTGCTCGTAGAATTTCATAGGTTGGTTAGATGCGTTCAACCAGACGGGGAGTGCGGGGGAGCGGGAGGATAACCCCGCCGCCGTAGCGGTACTTTGTTTTTAAGATGCTGATAATTTCATCGGCGAAGTTCCAGGCGAGGATCACGACGTAGCCGGGGTTGCGGCCCAGCGTCTGCTCCGGCGCCACAATCGGGATGTGGGTACCGGCGGTATAGCGGCCCTGTTTCCATGGATTTTGATCGGCAATGGCGGCTAGCAGTTCCGGGCCGATACCACAAAAGTTGAGCAGCGTCGAGCTGCGGGCCGACGCACCGTAGCCGACGACTGTGCGTCCGTCTTGCCGGATTTGATCGAGGAGCTGCGTGAATTGATCGCGGTGCCTGAACGACTGCTCGGCGAATTGCTGCCAGCGGCTGAATTCGTTAGTATGTTGGTTGGTTTCTTGATCGCGGCGTTGCTGAACTGCCGGCGTTTCGGTTGATTTGCCTTTGGCGGCGTAAACGACCATCGAGCCGCCGCTGATTGGGCTGGGCTCGAGGTCAATGAGCGACAGGCCAGCGTCGTTGAGCAGCCGTTCGAGACTCTTAACCGTAAAGTAGCAGAGGTGCTCATGGTAGATTGAATCGTAGTGGAGTTCGTTTTGGATGATGCTCGCATCGTGAACTTCGATCACCGCAACGCCGTCCGTGCCGACGCAGCGGCCGATGCCGGCAATAAAGTCCCGGGTGTTGGCCACGTGGGGCAGGACGTTGCGGGCGATCACCATGTCGGCCGGTCCGTCGGTTTTGACGATCTCTTCGGCCGTCAGTTCGCTAAAAAACGCGCAGCGCGTCGGTATGCCGCCTTTTTCGGCCATCTCAACGATGTTTTTCGCCGGGTCAACGCCGAGAATCCGATGCCCGTGGTCGCGGAAGGGAATGAGGAACGTTCCGTCGTTGCTGGCGATTTCCAAAATAAACTTTTTTGCTTCCGGTTTGGCGAGGTGCGCCATAGTCCGCTGGTAGAACGTCTCGGCGTAGTCGCGAGCGGTGCTTGAGGTGCCGGTGACCCAGACGTACTGCGAGAAGAGCGCCTTCGGGCTGACGGTTTCATTGAGCTGGACCAGGCTGCAGCTCGGGCACCAGCTCAACGAGAGCGGGTAGGTTTGCTCCGGCTCGTCCGGTTTTTGCGGTAAAGCGTTGGCCAGCGGCTGGCGGCCGAGATCAAAAAACTGCTTGAGTGTCGGTGCCTGGCAGACGCGGCAGGCGTTGATGGTTTGAGTATCGGTTGGCGGCATATTAGTGTTGCGGTTGCTCACGAATGTTGTAGGTTTTGAAAAAGTACGAGCCGCGGTCTTTGAGCAGCGCCTGGGGCGCGCCGCGCTCTTGGATCTGGCCGTCCTTGATAATCAAGAGCTGGTCGCAGTTCATGACGGTGGTCAGGCGGTGGGCGATAACCAGGACGGTGATTTTCCCCCGCAGGTTCTCAATCGCCTGCTGAACCTTAATCTCTGACTCGTTGTCGAGCGAGCTGGTTGCTTCATCAAGGATGAGAATTTCCGGCTGGCGCACCAGCGCCCGGGCCAGAATCACCCGCTGGCGCTGGCCGCCGGAGAGCATGATGCCCCGCTCGCCGACCATGGTCTGGTAGCCGTCGGGCTGCTGGTTGATGAAGTCGTGGATCTGGGCCATCTTGGCCGCGGCGACCATGTCGGGTTTTGAGATGCTGGGGTGGTAGAATTTGATGTTGTTTTCAACGGTGTCGTTCAACAGAAAAATGTCTTGGGAGATGTAGCCGATCTTGTGCCGCCAGGCGGTCAGGTCAACCGTGCTGATGTTTTTCCCGTCGATGAGGATCTCGCCGCCGGTTGGCGAGAAGTGGCGTAGCAGCAGGTCAACGATCGTCGTCTTGCCGGCGCCTGACGCGCCGATCAGGCCGAGCATCGCGCCCTTGGGAATCTCGAAGCTGATGCCGTCGAGCACGCGGCCGCGATCCTGCTGGTAGCCGAAGGTAACGCTTTGGAATGTCAGCCGCTGGTGAAACGAGAACGCGGCGGTGCCGGTTTGGTGCTCCTGGTTTTTTTCGGCCGCAGCCAGGAACTCGAGGGTGTTACGGACGTTGGGGACGAGCTCGCTGACGCTGTGGAGCTTGCTCTGGATGGCTTGGATGTAGGAAAAGATTTTTTGAATCAGGTACAAGATGACGGCGAACGAGGCGACGTTGAAGTTTCCCTTGAGGTAGAAGTAGGAAAAGACCGCCAGGACGAACAGCAGGCTGATGGGCTGAATCAGCGAGTTAGTCGTGGCGTTGGAGCGTGAGAGTTTAATCCGCTCGCCGCGCAGCGTCTTAAAAATATTCGCGGCCTTGGCCACCACCGGTATCTCGACGGCGAACGACTTAATGCTCTTCGAGCCGGCGACACTCTCGTTGACGTGGTGGGCGATGACCTTGTAGAGCTGGGCCTGGACGTTGGCCGCCTGCTGGCTGCGGTAGAGGAACGGCCGGAACGAAACGAAAATCACCACGCCCATCAGCAGGGCCAGGATCGTGATCATTACCGAAATGTTGAGGGCGATGATGACGTAGATTAAGAGCGCCGTGATCAGCAGGATGGCCGAGCTTAGGTAGGTCAGGGCGGTCGAGGCGGCGTTGACGTCGTTGGTGAGCACCATCTCGGGGTAGCCGGTTTTTTGGGTCAGGAGGTAGGGCCAGCCGCTGCCCATCAGTTTTTGAAAGAGCGTCACCCTGATTTCCCGTTCGTAGTCGGCGGTAATCGTCGCGCTCACGTACTGGGCGATGAAGCTCACCACCGCTTTCACGATGAACAGCAGGGCGATGAAGATGAGGAGGTACGACAGCCGGAAGGTGAGGTGGAAGGCGGCGAACGCCTGCTGGATGGCGCGGGAAATCACGTCGGCGTTCGGGTCAACGTCGCTCGAGACAAACGAGAGCAGCGGAATGATGGCGTTGACCCCCACGCCTTCCAGCAACCCGCTGACAAAGCCCAGCAGCGCCAGGATGATAATCCGGCGCTTGTAGCGGCTGAACGCCCGGTAGAGGAGCGACATGCCGATGATGACCCGGCCTCGCTTGAGTTTGCTTAACGTAAATGCCATAGCGCTGAAGTTACGTGACCGATTGGCTAAACCAGCGGTAGGTTTGCCGCAGGCCCGCTTCGAGCTCGGTCGTGTGTCGCCAGCCGAGCTGGTGGATCCGGCTGCTGTCCATTACCTTCTTGGCCATACCGTTCGGTTTGGTTGCGTCCCACTCGATGCCGCCGGCAAAGCCGGTTACGGCTTGTATCAGCGTTGCCAGCTCCGCGACGGTGGTGCCCTTGCCGGTACCGACGTTTAAGAAAATATCCCCGCGTTCGTTCTGTTTTTTGGTGGGGTTGAATTGATTCATTAAAAAAATACAGGCGTCAGCAAGGTCGTCAACGAGGAGGAACTCGCGGACCGGCGTACCCGTGCCCCAGAGCGTCACGGTTGGCCGGGTATGTACTTTAGCTTCATGGAACTTCCGAATCATCGCCGCCAAAACATGTGAGGTCTCGAGGTCGAAGTTGTCGTTCTGGCCGTAGAGATTGGTCGGCATGGCCGCGATGAAGTTGGTGCCGTACTGACGGTTGTAGCTCTGGCACATTTTGATGCCGGCAATTTTGGCGATGGCGTAGGGTTCGTTGGTCGGCTCGAGGCTGCCGGTGAGCAGGTGCTCCTCGCGCATCGGCTGGGGGCAATCCTTGGGGTAGATGCAGGATGAGCCGAGGAGCAGCAGCTTCTTGACGCCGTGGCGGTACGACCGCTCGATGACATTATTTTGAATCTGGAGGTTTTGGTAGATGAACTCGGCCGGGTAGGTGTTGTTCGAGAGGATGCCGCCGACTTTCGCCGCGGCGAGGAAAACGTAGCTGGGTTTCTCGCGGCTAAAAAAATCAGCAACCAGCGTCTGGTTGGTCAAATCCAGTTCTTCTCTTGTTTTCAAAACCAGGTTATCGTAGCCCTGGCGTTTCAAGGCTCGGACGATGGCCGAGCCGACCAAGCCGCGGTGGCCGGCGACGTAAATTTTTTCGGTCTTATCCATGGCGTTGGTACTGTTTGAGCGATAAACCCGCCGCCTTGAGGTCGGCTTCGAGCATGATGGTAACCAGCTCACCAAACTTCACCTTCGGCTGCCAGCCGAGCGTGGTTTTGGCTTTGGCGATGTCGCCCTGGAGCAGGTCAACTTCCGCCGGCCGGTAGTAGCGCGGGTCAACGCCAATGTGTTTTTGCCAGTCGGTGATGCCGACCAGTTCAAACGCCGTCCGGACAAAGTCCTCAACGCGGTGGGTTTCGCCGGTGGCGATGACGAAGTCGTCGGGCTGCGGCTGCTGGAGCATCAGCCACATTGCCAGGACGTACTCGGGCGTGTAGCCCCAGTCGCGGCGGGCGGCAAGGTTGCCCAGGTAGATTTTTTCCTGCTCGCCTTTGAGGATGCCGGCGATGCCGCGGGTGATTTTTCGGGTGACGAACGTTTCGCCGCGGCGGGGCGACTCGTGGTTGAAGAGAATACCGTTGCAGGCGAACAGGCCGTAGCTCTCGCGGTAGTTCTTGGTGATGAAGAAGCCAAAGACCTTGGCGCAGCCGTAGGGCGAGCGGGGGTTGAAGGCCGTGCGTTCGTTCTGCGGCGTCTCAAGCACCGCGCCGTACATCTCGCTGCTTGACGCTTGGTAAAACTTTACCGCTTTGCCCAGGTGCTCCTGGTAGTCGCGGATCGCTTCCAAAATCCGCAGCGTGCCCAGCGCGTCAATGTTCGAGGTGTACTCTGGAATTTCGAAGCTGACCTTGACGTGGGACTGGGCACCGAGGTTGTAGATTTCGTCAGGCTGGACCTTGTAAATCAGCTTGCGGACGCTCTCGGCGTCGGCCAGGTCGCCGTAATGCAAAAAGAACCGCTGACCTGGTTCGTGCGGATCTTGGTAGATGTGTTCGATTCGATCGGTATTGAAGCTGCTGGAGCGCCGAATGATGCCGTGGACTTCGTAACCCTTTTCAAGCAGCAGCTCGGCGAGGTAGGAGCCATCCTGGCCGGTGATGCCCGTGATGAGCGCTTTTTTCATAGTTACCAGGGGTTAATTTTTTCAATTACCTTCTTTTTCATCTTCTGGTAGGCATTGACCGCCTGTTCCTCAAGAGAAGGGGAGATGGCGCGCAGGATCTCCTTACCTAAAATGCGGTACTGGCCGCCAATTTTATTGGCTCGAATAAGCTCTTTTTTAATCAACCGCTTCATCGTAGACGGGCTGACCTTCAAAAGCTCCTGGGCCTCTTGGGTAGTATAGATCTCGTTTGGGTTAATTTCAGGCATAATTATGCCAAAAAATGATAGTTTATAAAAGGTATTGCTATACACAAATAGTATCAAAAGGTGTCAAAAGGTGTCAAGTGGATAATATGTTTAGAAAAATATAGCTTTGTTAAGCTATTTTCAGTTTTCAGTTACCAATTTCCAATCAATGTCCAATGTTTCAATGAACATTGAATCAATGAAAATTTATTGTAAATTGAAAATTTACTATTGGGGAGGTTGAAGTCGATTGATTCTTTCGGCAAGCTCAAAGTCTTTCTCAGTCAGCCGGCCGGTATCGTGGGTAGTGGTCGTAATTTTTACCTTCCGGTACGAGTGGAGCAAGATATCCGGATGGTGCTGAACCGCCTCGGCTCGCGTTCCAACGGCATTAACAAAGTCCAGGGCCGCCAGGAAGTCCTTAAACTCAAACTCCCGGACGAGGCTATTTTCCTCGATGTGCCAGCCATTTGGGATTTCTTTGGTCATAGAATAGGCTTAGTTTTAACGGCTTTTAGTATAGCAAATAATGCCTGTAGCGGCTATTTTCGCGAAACCATAAAGGTTCCGCTACGCGGAGAACGGGCGACACCCGAAGTGCGTAGCCGACCTTTCGACAAGCTCAAGGTCGTAGCTCGGTTGCAGCTATAAAAATAATACCAGAGGGGTGTCGTAGATTTTGCTGGGACACAACTGCGACCAGAGGCAAGGCTGCGGCCTCTGACGCGGGGTTGACTTTTTTTGGCTAAGGAGTAAAGTTTTGGCTAGCTAGGAGGAACGTGTTCCTTCACAATTTTTAGTGAGGAGGTCTCACCAGATGTACGCATTAGGCGAAGTACCAAGTACGCCCTGGCTTTACCCTGAAGAGCGCGAGGCAGTCGTCGCCGGATTACTAGAGCATGGGTTGCTCAAGTTCGATAACGCGCGCAGCTTACCGCTCAAGAGCGGCGGCAAAACCGATGTCTATATCAACCTGCGTGATGCGCGCGATGCACCGGCAACGATCGAGCTGCTGGCAGATCTGTTTTCCATTCCGTTGCGTCGCCTGGGAATCAAACGCTTCGTTGAGGTGCCAGATTCGGTTTCTTGCTTTGCCGGACCGCTGGCGATGAAGACCGGCATTCCCTACCTGACGATCCGCGAGGATTCGAAGGCTAACCGCGTAGCGGACGCCAGGGTAATCGGCCATCCGGCTAAGTTCGAATCAGTCTGTATCATTGACGATGTCATCACAAATGGCGAATCGAAGATCGTTCCCTACCAGAAGTGCGTTGATCTCAACCTAAACGTTCAGGCGCTGGTGGTACTGGTTGACCGGCAGCAAGGCTGGAAGAAGCACCTGACAGCCGCCGGCGTTGACCTGCCGGTGTGGCCAGGAATGACGCTGCACGACGTCCGCCGCCAGCTGATCCAGCACGAGGCGATGGAACGGTGCGATCCGGCCAAGGAAAAGGCTAACCCAATCATCGTCGCCCTCGACGGTAAGAGCTGGGAGGAGATCCTGCCGCTAGTTGATCAGCTCCGCACGACCGGCTGCATCTTCAAAGTCAATGACCTACTCTTTAACCAGGGCATCGAACGACTGCTGCCCGAATTGTCGGTCTACGGCCGGGTAATGGCTGACCTCAAGTGCCACGATATTAAGAATACCGTGGAGAACATCTGCGCGCGGGTCAGAATGAGTGAGTGCGAACCGTGGGCGATCACGGTGCACGCGTCCGGCGGCTTCGAGATGATTAAGGCGGCGGTGCAAGCGCTTCAACTTAGCGGCAAGTGGCACACCAAGATACTGGCGGTAACCGTACTAACCTCGCTTGATCAAAAAACGTGCGAGGAGATCTACGTCCGTCAGCCGCTCGAGCAGGTGCTGCGTCTAGCGGAAATCGCCCACGCCGCCGGCGCCCACGGCCTCGTTTGCTCGCCCCAAGAGGTCAAGGAGTTGCGTAACCGCTATCCCGATATGATACTGGTGTCGCCCGGTATCCGATCGCCCGGTAAGGACACGCAAGATCAGCAGCGCGTTGACACACCGGAAGCAGCGATTGCCAATGGTAGCAACCACTTGGTGATGGGCCGTCAGATCTTGCAAGCCGAAGATCCGGTAGCCGAAGTTTACCGCGTACTGCGCGATGAGCTGCATATCTCGGCGTTTAGTTGAGTGACCAGCGGTTTGCGGCGAATAGCGCCGCCAAAAAAATCTTTCACCGAGGTGAGCACCATGTCATTCATTGAGGATCTGCGCAGCGCGCAGGAACGCAACAACAGCCGGCTGTGCGTCGGCCTGGATCCGGATCCGGGTAAGCTGCCGGGATCTCATGTTGAACCCATAGACTTGCAAATGCAGGATTTTCAAGTGTGGGGAAAGGTGATCGTCGATGCTACGGCACCTTTTGCTTGCTGCTTCAAGCCAAACCTCGCCTTTTGGTGTGCTTCGGGAGCGTACGATGAGCTCCAAACGGTGATTGCACATATTCATAACAAGGGATTGCCAGTCATTGTGGACGGTAAGCGCAACGACATCGGCAATACGGCCCGGCTCTACGCCGAAGAGGTGTTCGGCTTCTATGATGGTGACGCTGCGACGATTAATCCTTACCTTGGTTGGGACGGCATTGGTCCATTTGCTGACTACGCAGACTCCAGCCGCGGCGTCTTTGTTCTCTGCCGGACCTCGAACAAGAGCGCGCCCGAATTTCAGGGCGTTTCATCAGAGCTGACTCCGCTCTACCGGTCGGTCGCAGCAAAAGTCGCTGACTGGCGAAACATGCGTTATCTCAACCTCGGCCTTGTAGTCGGCGCTACCTTTCCAGCCGATCTCATGATGGTTCGTGGTCTCGTTGGATGGGATTGCCCCATTTTGATTCCGGGGGTTGGCAAGCAAGGCGGCGATGTCGCCGCCACACTGAAAGCCAATGGCGGGGGTTTAGCCGTCATTAACTCATCTTCGGCGATAATCTTCGCCAGCAGCGATCCGGCTAATTTCGCCCAAGCGGCGGCGGATAAAGCAAGCGAAACACGCGATCTGATCAACCAGTACTGGGAGGGCTGATTGCCATTGCAATTCCGTAACAAAAAGGGAGTGTTTGGGATAAACCTAACACCCCTTTCTTTTTTTTTACACTAAGGTGAATGCTACGAATCGGAATACTTTAACGTCCGCTCCTTTGCCTGGTAAAATTCAGAAGTAATCGCCTGGGCGTACGCATCGCCGCGACATGCCAGGGAGTGCTGAAGTACTTTTTGAAGCATTACCAGTGGTTAGCTATGCGATGCTCTTGAGAATCTGGACAAACTCCGCTGAAATTTTTTCGTTGGAAAAATTTTTCCGAAGCGTCTCAATTGTTTCCTGCGGTATTGGGTAATTAAGCAGCATCTCAATATTTTCGAGGACTCGCTTCGGGCAGGAAAAATCAATAATGAGGTCATCGAGCCCGATTTTTCGAAATGTCTCGGCCACGCCCATCTGCTCGCTGACCAGCGAGGGCGTGCCGCAGGCGACCGCTTCCTGGGCGACGTTGCCGTAGGTCTCGAAGCGGGAGGGGCTCAGCACAATGCCGCAGGCTCGGTAGAAGCGGGCGAGCTTCGCCTGGCTCGAAGGTCTCTTGAAGGTAATGAATTTCTTGAGCCGCTCGGTGATGGTTGGGTTAATTTGAGCATCAGTGACCACGGCGATCCGGTATCGGCCGTTTTTTTTTCGGTGAGCATACTTAGAGAAACACTCGATAAACCTGGTATTCTTGATTCTCGTCCAGCGGCTGACGAATCCGATAACCGGGTTCTTTTTCTTTGGCACCATTGCGGGCGGCTGGAAAAAATGATCCCGGATGCCGTTGGGCAGCACGCTCGCGTTCTGAATGAGGTGACCGAACACCTGCTGCTCGACCGTACACCGCGCCAGCTCCGAGGGAAAGACGTAGTGGATCTCCGCGCGGTCGAAGTCTTGTTCCATCTGGCGAAAGAGCGCTCTGGCCCGATCGTCCCAGTGCTCGGTTTCTTTGCTGATCAGCCCGTGGTAGTGGACCACGGTCGGGATGCGAAATAGCCGGCTGGCCCGCAGGAGGCACCAAGGCAGGAAGTAGGTGCCGTTTATCACGATAACGTCGGGCCGCTCCTCCCGAATGACCAGTGCGTAGAACTCGATGATCGGCCGCAGCTGCTCGGCGATGTCGGCGAGCGAGCCGGTTTGCTGCATCAGCGAGCCGATTTCGGGGTAGTCAACGGTAAGCGAACGAACCGTGAGCACGTCGGGATGGCGGACCGGCGCTGTTTCCTGGATCTCGTTAGGTTTCATGACGTTGACCCCGATTACGGAAATGCCCGTCGGCGTCCGCTCGAGATAATCCAAGAACGCCTGCAGCGATTGGGCGATGCCGGCGACGCGGTAGAACCGGATGTTGGTTAAAATTTTCATTTTGTCAAAATAAATATAACCCCTGCGCAGCGTTATTGGTTTTTAACAATCGTAAATTTTTTTCCGTTTCCTTGGGTGCTCCCATGGTACTAGATAACCAAAAAAATGTCAAGAAAAAAAATAAGAACTGCCGCTGGGGCGATTGCTTTTAGAATAACGCGCGGGGTTGGGTTTACTGCGATCACGTGATATACTGGAGAGGTTAGATACTTATGATTAATCACAAAAAAACCAACACCGTCCGGCGAGTCGCCATGTTCTCCGTTCACGGCGATCCTTTGGCTAAAATTGGTTCTTCGCAGAGCGGCGGCCAAAATGTCTACGTTTATGAGCTGAGCCGGTGGCTGGCAAAGACCGGCTGGCAGGTGGATATTTTTTGCCGCTGGGCGGATAAAAAAATAGGACCGAAGAAAAAAATCGGCCGGCGGGTTACGGTAGTCCGCTTTCAGGCGGGGGAGCTTAAGGTACTGCCGAAGGAAGATTTTCTCAGCCACCTCGAAACTTTTTTTACCCACTTTCTCACCTATAAAAAAGATAATAAAATCCAGTACGATATCATCCACGGCCACTACTGGGACGGCGGTTTGCTGGCGACCCACGCCCAGGAGCTGCTCAAGATTCCCTTTATCCAGACCTTTCACTCGCTCGGCTACGTCCGCAATAACACCCTGAAAAAATTTCAAAAGTTGCCGTCCGGACTCGAAGAAGAGAAATTTGAAAAACGGTTTGAAATTGAAAAAAAAATCGCCCGGAAAGCCGATCGAATCATTGCCGAAAGTCCCTATGAAGAAGACGATTTGATTCGGTACTACGACGTTAGTAATAACCGGGTGGTCGTTATTCCGGCCGGCGTCGACACCAGCGCGTTCAGCCCCCAGGACAAACAAAAAGCTCGGGAGCAGTTACAGGTTGAAAGGGAATCGCGCGTGCTACTGTACGTGGGCCGGCTCGAGTGGCGCAAGGGCATCGGTACGCTGATAACCAGCCTCAACTCTGTGATCAAAAAAGATCCATCCAACAGCTACCAGCTGATCATTGTCGGCGGCAGCTTCAACCGCAACGGCGACCAGGCCGATACGCTGGAATATCGGCGGTTGATGAAAATTGCCGAAGAGTACCACCTGACGGACCGGATACGGTTCGAGGGCAGCATCCCGCAAAAAAAACTCAGCGCCTACTACGCGGCCGCTGACGCGTGCGTCGTGCCCTCGTACTATGAGCCGTTCGGCATTGTGCCCCTGGAGGCGATGGCCATGAAGCTGCCGGTCGTTGCCTCGGCAACCGGCGGCTTGCAGTTTACCGTGCTCAATTCCGAGACGGGATTGTCGGTTACGCCCCGAGACCCGTTCGACTTGGCTGAAAAAATTTTATTGCTCTTCAACGAGCAAGAGCTGCGAAGCCGGATGGTCGCCAATGCCCACAACCGCGTGATCCACGATTTCAACTGGAAATTAATTTCCCGCCGCATTGACACGCTCTACCAGCAGGTTATCAAGGATAGTAAACCATGACCCACGCCTTAAAAATTGCCCAAGTCGCCCCCTTTGAAGAATCGGTACCGCCGCCAAAATACGGCGGCACCGAGCTGGTTATTTCCAACGTTACCGAAGAGCTGGTGCGCCGTGGCTACCAGGTGACGCTGCTGGCCGCCGGCGACTCAAAGACGTCGGCCACGCTCGTCCCAATTTTTAAGAGAGCCGTTCGCCGGGAAACGTTCAGCCAGGATTTGCCGAAGCGGGACGCGGTGAAATTTATCGGTGCCGGCCGGGTCGTCGAATACCTGCGAAAAAATACGTTTGACATCATTCACAACCACCTGGGCTGGCGGCTGCTGCCCTTCAGCCAGCTGCTGCCCGCGCCGGTCGTCACCACGCTGCATGGTCCGCTCGACGCTGAGTACCAGCAGTTTGTTTATGGCCAGTACGCCCGGTCGGCCTACGTGAGCATTAGCAATAACCAACGTCGGCCCATGCCGCGGCTCAATTTTGTGGGCACCGTGTACAACGGCATCGAGGTGGCGGCGTTTGACTTTTCGGTCCGACCCGGTACCTACCTCGCGTTTCTGGGCCGTATGTCTCCGGAAAAGGGAGCGGTCGAGGCGATTCTGGCGGCGAAGAAAGCCAGGCTGCCGCTCATTATGGCGGCGAAGGTTGACGCCGTTGACCAGCAGTATTTTTCCCAGCGCGTTAAGCCGCTGATTGACGGCAGGCAGATCAGGTACATCGGTGAAGTTGACCATCCGGGCAAGGTTAAGCTGCTGAAAAACGCCCTGGCGCTGCTGGCGCTGATTCAGTGGGAAGAGCCTTTCGGCCTGTTTTTGGTTGAGGCGCTCGCCTGCGGCACGCCGGTTATCGCCAGTAACCGCGGGTCGGTGCCGGAAATCATTCAGACGGGCAAAACCGGATTTATCGTGGAAAACTATCTGCAGGCCGCCCGGGCGGTTAAAAAAGTCGGCGACCTTGATCGCCGGGCCTGCCGGGCGGCGGTAGAGAAAAGGTTTACCATTGAGCGAATGGTTGATGGGTATGAAAAAGTTTACCGGCGAGTCCTCAAGCGGTGAAAAGCAGTTCGTCGCTTCGTACTGAACAAAAGCGCCCTACGACATTTGTCTGCCGGGGGTTTTTAATTCTGAAAAAATATTGCCGGATGATTTACATTTTTACATAGCAGCCTAAATTTGTGCCCAGGTAACGCTGGTGTGGAGCTTTATTTCTTTCAAGACATAGTAAAGAGCGCTCTGATGCAAGTCCGCCGGAATGGTGATTGATTTTTGGTTTGGATTGTAGGTGGCTTTAAAATGACTGCCTTTCCCGCCTCTCGTACTGATTGTGAAATCAAGGCGCTGGAGCGCCTTGATTAACTTTTTTCGGTTGAGGTCGCCCGAAAGCTCACTACGCGAAGGCATACCCTCTTTCCTGGCCCACCTTGAGAATGTTTGCTTCCTTGGCGTATGACGACGGGATGTCGAATGATGTCAGAATCGCGTCTTTGATATTTTTTTCCAGTTCTTCAACGTCTTTGCCCGACGTGACGATTGATCCATACCGGAAATTAGTGCTAATGGCAATATGCTGGTCGTTTTCTATTTTAAACTCAAACTTAATCGGCCCATTATGCCGAAAGTACTCCGACGCCTCAAAGAGTCCCTGCGGCACGAACCGGCTGCCGGCGAGCGTTTTTGCCAAATAGTCCTTGGTTTGTTTAATGATAGACATACGCTTACTTTTAGAGAGTCTATTTTATCAAGGTAAAAGATGCCTGTCAAGCTTACTTTAGTATATCATACTCTTATTTTTCAACCAAAAAATCGCCGCGGGGGTGATTGCTATTATTTCGTAGTTCTTCGCTGTTGACAGGCCTACGTTAGTTTGGTACGATAATATCATCACTATGAAAAAGACCCTCGTGGGGTTCTGTCCCCGCCGGGGGCTTTTTCTTTTTGGACATAACCTAAACTGCTGCGTTTGTGGTCCAGGTACACAATAGAGATATTGAGCTTTCTTAACAAAAATGAGCACTTATTACTAGGTGAAATCAGCGAACGAAAAACACCCCTAGCTTTCAAAAAGTTTACCAGTCCTGCGTAATCTCCGTCACTGGCTACGATGACGGCGTTGTCAAATTTTTTTTCGTAATATTCAGCCGCTGCTCTTAAAACCAGATCAGCATCGCAATTCCCCTTTATTTTACCAGCGTGGTCGCATGTAGTTTCCTTAAAGACAAGGGTAAATCCTGTTGTTCGTAAAAAATTGTATAGGTCTTTATTGTTCGGAATAAAGCCAATGAAAATGTATGCTTGCGTAATACGGTATTTTTCTGAAAGCCAACGTCTGAATCGGGCATAATCAAGTTTCCAGCCTAATTCTTCGATGCCTTTATGCAGGTTTGCACCATCGATAAAAGCGTGATTATTTTCATTTGAATACATAAAAAGCCCGCTCATCGCGCGCTATATTGATTGGCTGTGTTTAATTAGTCTGTTTGTTTACTCATCGTATTACATAGGACAAAAGTTGTCAACCAAAAAACCGCCGCTGGGGCGATTGATGTTTTCCCCCTCACCCCGTCCCTCTCTTTCTGCATCGTCAATGAAATACAGAAAGAGAGGATATACTTCCCCCCGTTGTCTAGACAGTCATTGTGGATAACATAGATGGTATTTCGACCTTTACAATTTCGGGAGATTTTTCTTTACGGA
>MHIL01000007.1:11986-14827 GCA_001817495.1 Candidatus Buchananbacteria bacterium RIFCSPHIGHO2_02_FULL_56_16 | reverse complement strand
GGGCTCGACCCTGCCGGAAATCCACGTTGAAATCTGTTCCGTCTGCCACCCGTTCTACACCGGCAAGCAGAAGCTCCTCGACACCGCCCGGCGGGTTGAGAAGTTCCAGGCCCGGGCCGCCCAACAGAAGCAGATTGCCAAGAGCCGGCGAGGCAAAAAGGTTAAGAAGGCTAAAGCCGCCGCCCGCAAGAAGGAAACGAAGCCGGTCAAAGAAACCAAGGAACAGTAAGAGCCCAACAGAAAGCTCTCAGAGACGGGGGCTTTTTGCTTAGGCACAAGGCGAGGTTCGCTCCTACAGACTACTGACTACAGACTACTGACTCGGCTAAACCCCAGCCCATCTATGGACCCAAAATACGCCGCCATCATCAGCGAGTATGAACGGCTCCAGACCGATCTTGCTACGCCGGCCCGCTTCGCCCGCGAAGCGCGGCGAGCGGTGACGCGCGACCAGGCCAAGCTCAAAGAAACATCGCAGCGCTTCCGCCAGCTTGAGCCGGCCGTCGGCCTGATTGGCGAGCTGGAGCAGAACGCTCGCCAGCTAGCCGCCGCCCGCGACAGCGTCGAGCACGAGACCGACGACGAGCTCTTGACGCTGGCAAACCAAGAGGTCGCCGAGCTGACTGAGCGGGCCGCACGCCTGGCCAAAGAAATCGAAACGGTGCTCAAACCGCGGGATCCGCTGGCTGGCAAGAACATCATTATGGAAATTCGGGCCGGTACCGGCGGCGATGAAGCGGCGCTGTTCGCGGCCGATTTATTCCGGATGTACAGCCGCTACGCCGAAGGCCGGGGCTGGCGGACGCAGCTCTTGAGCGCGAGCAAGATCGGCATCGGCGGCTTCAAGGAAATCATTTTTGAAATTAAGGGCACCGACGTCTACCAGCACCTCCAGTATGAGAGCGGCGTCCACCGCGTCCAGCGCATCCCCCAGACCGAAAAGCAGGGCCGGGTTCACACCTCGACCGCGACCGTCGTGGTGTTGCCCGAAGCCGAAGAAGTTGACCTGGCGATCAAGCCGGAGGATCTGCGCGTCGACGTCTTTCGCTCCGGCGGCCACGGCGGCCAGAGCGTAAACACCACCGACTCGGCGGTCCGCCTCACCCACCTGCCGACCAACACGGTGGTTACCTGCCAGGATGAAAAGTCCCAGCACCAGAACCGGGCCAAAGCCTTGCAGATTTTGCGCTCGCGGCTCTTGGCGGCCGAGCAGGAAAAGCGCCGGCGGGAACGTTCCGACGCCCGGAAGTCGCAGATCGGCAGCGGCGACCGAGCGGAAAAAATCAGAACCTACAACTTCCCCCAGGATCGGATTACCGACCACCGAATCAAGCAGAGCTGGCACAACATCGCCGGGGTGATCGATGGCGCAATTGAGCCGATGATCAGCGCACTGGCTGAAGCTGACCAATGACGACGATCCAGCAGGCATTACAAACTGCCGCCACAAAATTCAGCCGAACCAGCCACACGGCCTCCCTCGACG
Source organism: Candidatus Buchananbacteria bacterium RIFCSPHIGHO2_02_FULL_56_16 (assembly GCA_001817495.1). GTDB lineage: Bacteria > Patescibacteriota > Patescibacteriia > Buchananbacterales > UBA6539 > 2-02-FULL-56-16. The sequence continues at coordinate 13,341 of MHIL01000007.1, read as the reverse complement.
CGGAGGTCTTGTTGTCATTTGTCCTTAAAAAACCAAAAACATTCCTCTACACCAACCCGGAAAAAGAGCTGACGCGCAGCCAGCGTGAACGGTTCGGCCGGCTCGTGGCCAGACGTGCCCGCCGGGTGCCAATCGCCTACCTGACGAACCATAAAGAATTTTACGGGCTCGACTTTTTCGTTGACCGCCGCGTCCTCGTTCCCCGGCCGGAGACGGAGCTGCTGGTTGATGTAATTATTGAACAAATCGCAAATGGCAAATCGCAAATGGCAAATCGCGAGCTTACCATCGCAGATGTCGGAACCGGATCTGGCGCTTTGATTATCACATTAGCTAAACTACTGCCAACGATATGCGATTCGCGATTTGCAATTCGCTACTACGGCACTGACACATCACAACCAGCGCTCGCCGTCGCCCGAAAAAATGCGGCGGCGCATCGCGTCAACGTTACCTTGCTGCGCGGCAGCCTGCTCGCGCCGCTCAAGGGCAAGCGCGTCGACATCCTCGTCGCCAACCTCCCCTACCTTACCCCGGCCCAGTACCAAAAAAACCGCGACCTTCGGTTTGAGCCGCGGTCAGCGCTGGTGGCCGGCCGCGACGGGTTAGAAGCGTACCGGCACCTGTTTGAGCACCTCGAGCGCGATGGCCTCGATCCCCGTTTGATTATCTGCGAGATTGATCCGAGCCAGAGCCGGCCCATCATCGCACTGGCCAGGCACCACTTCCCCGCTGCGCACCGGCTCATAAAAAAAGACCTGACGGGCAAAAACCGGGTTTTGATCATTAAAAAAAATAAGGCCCAAACGCAGTAAATTTTGAATAATAAAAAAAGGCGGCGTCCTTGGCTGGGTGGGTATGGACGCCGAAAGTCCTCAAGAGGAGGCTTCAGCGTGGTACAATGTATGACGTGAAAGAACGGTACTAGATGATAAATAGAAAAGAAAGGACGATGGTTTTATCCTACCCTATGGTTGAAATGATGTCAAACCGCTCAGCAGCTCAATCAAAGACGAGCTCAACCCAAACGGTGCCGCGGTTAAACGAAATCTCCCGGTCGGCCTGGTCATAGAACCGGGTCCGGCCGTTTATTTTTTGCCAAAAACCGTTCACCTGCCGGCCGTCCTGATAGATTTCGGCCGCGCCGCCGCGGTCCAAATCAATCGCCAGCCGGCCGACCTCATCGAGGACGTCGTAGGTCACGTGCTGGACTACCACGTTACCGGCCTTGAGCACGATGCCTTGGCTGGTTTTATGAACCTTGTTGTTCTGGTATCGGGTGTAGTCGTTGGTTTCGGGATTGTAGCGGTACTCGACCCGATAGAGCGGGTTGTCCGAAAAGCTAACCGGCACCG
>MHIL01000007.1:0-11948 GCA_001817495.1 Candidatus Buchananbacteria bacterium RIFCSPHIGHO2_02_FULL_56_16 | reverse complement strand
TTAAACTGCCAGGCGATAAATTCAGCCGAGCTGGTGGCCTGCTTGGCTGCTGCCGCCCGGCTCATCAGCGCGGCTGACGTGTACAGGTTGTGCGGCGGGAAACGGCTTACGTCCCGCCAGAAGTAGATGCCGTCGCCGGAGATTTCGTTGACCGTGGCAAACGAACCGCTCGCAACCCGGGCCAGCGCCGCCGGACTGCCGCCGGCGAAAAACAGCACGGCATCCCACTCCGCGGCCAGATCAATGAAGAACGGCCGCAGCGAACGAACCGGACCGATCTGTTCGGTTTGACTGTCGGCGTCAAAAAGCGCCAGCAGCCGGGTGATGTCGCCCTCGACGATGACTTCATAAACGATGCTGGCGTCCTCGAGGCCGGCCGGCGGCCGAGACTCGACGCGGTTGTCAATGACAGCGGCAAACGGCCGGCGATCGAGCGGGCTGCCGTCTGCCACACGTTGACCGTCGAGCAGCCGGTACTGCAGCGACGACGGAGCCGACTCCGGTTGCCGGCCCGGCAGCGCCGCCGCGCGCTGGTAGCGGCTGAGTAGCCCGACGCTCAACAGCAGCGTCAGCGCGACGCTGCCGAGCAACGCGAGGGTGAAGCGTAAAAATGAATCGAGTGCTGTCGCTCGTGTAGCCGACATAAAAAACCCCGCATCTTTTTTGTAAAAAGGTGCGTGGTCAAAATTATTTTTTCGCATCCGCTTCTTCAGCCGGGGTCTCGGTGGGCGCGGCGGCTTCGGTTGGCTGCTCGCCGGCGGCCGGAGCCTGGACAATGGCTTCGAATTCCTTCTCGGCCCGCGGCTCTTGAATCAGGGCGATTACCTCATCAGCCGGCACCATGACGGTCAGGCCTTTGGGAATCGCGATATCCGCCACGTGGATGGCGTCGTTGAACGTTTTGAGCGACGAGAGATTAACCTCGATCTCGTGGACCAAATCGGCGGGCAGACACTCGACCGGCAGGACACTCATCGTGGTGACGAGGATACCGCTTAACTCTTTGACGGCCGGCGGCTCGCCCATAAACTTCAGGATAATTTCAGCTTTAAGCTTCTCATCCATTCTAACCTGGTGAAAATCAACGTGGAGAAACTCGTGGGTGAGCGGATCGCGCTGAATGTCTTGAATCAGCACCTTAACCGGCTTGGCCTGGTCAATGCTCAAATCGAGCAGGGTGCTCTCACCGGCCGCTTCAAAAACTTTGGCGAACTGGTGGGAGTCGACCGAGATGTTCTTGGGGTCGAACCCGCGGCCATAGACGACCGCCGGCAGCACTCCCTCTTCGCGCAGCCGCGCGACCTGCTTGCCGGTCTGCGACCGGCTCTGGACTTGTAGGGTAATGTCAGTCATGTGTTCGATGTATCACGGTCGTTCGCGAACGACCGTGATGGACGTTTATGAATTATGTAAGCTTATCGATCAACGCTTTCTCCCGAGTGAGGAGCTGATGGAGCTCGATGACGTCGTCGGTGGTTACCGGCGCGGCGTCCTGAAATTTCAGCACGTCGTCGCTGCTCAAATCCGTGATTAACCCAATCGAGCTGACGCCGATGCTGCTCGACATAATCACCGCCAGCACCGCCGTCTGGCAGGTGCGGCAGCGGATGTGGACCAGGTGGGCGTCGCTCTTTTCTGCCAGCACCCGCGCTTCGAGCGGGCTGTAGCTGCTGCCGCAGACCGGGCAGTGCGACACAATCTTCAGGTTTTCATCAAAGAGGTTGAAGAAGTGATCGTTCTGCATGGCTTAAAAAATTACTTCGAAACTTCGCGCTTCAGGAGCGGCACCCCGGCCATGTCACCGATGACGTTGATCAGTTCAGTATCGGAATTGACGACGATTTTCGAGTTGTTGACCAAAGATTTTTCCACCGCTTCAAGCTGGCGCAGCAGCTGGGCGTTGCCCTTGAAGTACTTGTCAGCGGCGTCGTTGACCAGTTTGATCGCTTCCGCCTCGCCTTCAGCCCGCAGAATGTTCGCCTGCTTGATGCCTTCAGCCCGCTTGATGTTCGCCCGTTTTTCTCCGTCAGCCTGGGTCTCGACGGCGTTGGCGAAGTCCACCGCCGCAATCTTCTCGTTTTCCGCTTTCACCACCTTGTTCATGGTTTCCTGAACATCTTTGGGCGGATCAATTTCTTTGAGCTCGGCCCGGACGATGTCAATGCCCCATGAGCCCGTTTCGTGGGCCAGCGTCTTTAAGAGTTCAAAATTGATTTTATCGCGTTCAGAGTTGGCGGATTTGAGCGTCAGGGTACCGATGATGTTTCGCAGCGTGGTCCGGGCCAGGCTGACGATTTGATTCCGGTAGTTGTTGACGTTGTACAGCGAGCTCTTGATGCTCAATTCGTCATTTTTCACCTTAAAATAAATTTGGGCATCAACCCGGGCATTCAGGTTATCGTTGGTAATAATCTCTTGCGGTTCAGCGTCAACCATCTGCTCGGTGACGTTGACGTAGTAAATTTTTTCAAATACCGGAATCCGCCAGTGCAAGCCGGGCTGGGCGAACCGGTGGTACTTGCCGAACCGTTCGACCAGGCACCGGTCAATCGGCCGGACGATAAAGATGCCGCGCAGGGCAATTACAATGATGACGACCAGGCCTCCGTACACATAGTAGATCGCCATAACGTTGTAACCTCAATGATTAAACAATACCGTACTACCCCCACCATAGCTTATTTTTACCAATTCGTCAATCCCCGCCGCAGCCGGTAGCAAATAAAGCAACCCGGCTTGTTCGCTTACTTCACTTAATTTACTTACTTCACTTATCTGGACTTATCTCGACTTACTCGCCACGCTTCGGTGACGAAGCGGGCTCACTCTATCTGGACTTACTTCTCACTCCCTATCGTTGCGTCCGGGCCACCATACTCTGGACCAGGCCAACCAGCATCAAGCTGACCACCAGAAAGCTGCCGCCGTAGCTCAAGAACGGCAGGGCGATGCCGGTAACCGGCAAGAGCCCGACGTTCATCCCGATATTAATCATCACCTGGCTGAAAAACACGATCGAGACGCCGACGATAAAGAGGGTGGCGAAGTCGTCGCGGCAGCGCAAGGCCGCCCGGCCAAGCCGGTAGAAAACGACCGCCCAGAGCACCAGCACCAGGCTCACCCCGAAGAAGCCCAGCTCTTCGGCGACCACCGCGAAGATGAAGTCGGTCTGCGAAGCCGGGATAAACTTGAGCTGGCTCTGGGAGCCGAAACCCAGGCCCCGGCCGAGCCAGCCGCCGGCGCCGACCGCGATCGTCGCCTGCCGGACGTGGTAGCCGCGGTTGTACGGGTCGGCCTGGGGATTAAAAAAAGTCATGATCCGGTCCCGCTGGTAGTCTTGAAAAAAGTACACCCAGCTCAAGCCGAACAGGACCGCGAACAGCAGCATTACGCTGATGACGTACCGTTTGTCGGCGCCGGCGAGCAGCGTCAGCAGAAACCACAAGAGAAACAGGATGATGGCCGAGCCAAAGTCCGGCTGGAGCAGCACCAGGCCGCAGAGCACGGCGGCGGCCAGACCCGAGAGGAGAAAATTCAGCAGCCCCTTGGTCGAAACGGTCCGGGTACTTAAAAACCCGGCCAAAAATATCAGGAGCGCTAGTTTCGCCAGCTCGACCGGCTGAAAATTCACCCCGCCCAACACGAACCAGCCCCTGGTGCCGCTGATGACCCGGCCGAGAAACAGGACGGTAACCAGCAGCCCCGCGGCGGCGAGGTAGGCGATGCCGCCCATACCCTTCCAGAAACGGTAGTCAACGATGCCCAGGCTGAACAGGAGCGCGAGGCCGGCCAGCGCGAAGAGAACCTGCTTTTGGAAATTAAAAAAGTTCGGCTGCTCGAAGCTGACGGTGATGCTGTACAGTGCCGCTAACCCAAAACAGATAAGCAGCACCACGGCGCCTAAAAGCAGCCAGTCAAAGCGGCGGATGATTGAGAAGATTCGCAACATGATTGAGAAATGAATTAGCCCGTAGTCATTGCGAGCGATACACAGCCCGGCCATAGGAGCGAAGCAATCTCATAATGAAAGGAAGTTGCTTCGTCCCGTTGCGGCAGGGACTCGCAATGACCTACAGCTAACGCATTATACATCATTTTTCCGAAAGAAAAAATCCCTAACGAATGTCGCTAGGGAGTGCTCGCTTGGGCGACCAACTGACGAACAGGCTGCCTGGTTGAATCACCGACGATAAGGTACCGACCGGCGTGCGAAACCGGCTGACGATCAGGATGAAGGAGCCAGGCGAACGTTTCGCCCGCGGCCTCAAAGTCGGCATCGAGGATGCCGAAACGGTCAAGAAACGCGTTGAGCTTGGCCGAGATCCTGACGCAGCCTTTCGAGTCAGGCCGACCGAGGCGTGATTCGCCCTGAACCGGATCGGTGGCGTGCAAGAGCAGCCGAATTTGACGATCGTCGCGTTGTTTGCGGACGTAATGTTCGGTCCACTGCCAGCCGAAGTCCCAGACCCGGCTGCCCTTCTCGCCCAGCCCGCGCCAACCTTTGGCGTTCTTCGTGCCGAGCGCGCGATAGCCGACGCTCGTCACTGCGTTGGTGAAGACGCCGCAGGGCGTCACGAAGTAGCCCGACCGCTTGGGGTTACCGGTCGAAACGTGATCCCAGCCAACGGGAACGTGGTGCGCGAAGCCGCGTCGAAGAAAAAAACGACAATCAGCTGCCGCTTAGTATTCCGGTCGACGTACGCCCCGTACTGCGGCTCGAGGCAGCCGCTCGCGGCCTCAATGTCGGTGAGCTGCGCGTACGCGTCAGCGTAGACCAAGAGCGCATACGGCTCTTCAACCCAACGGTCAGAAACCTGCCGGCTAAACACCTGGCGGAGCAACGCAACTTCATCGGCTGCAGCATCGGACTCGGCGGCCGACGGCGAACAAACAACCAACCCAAACAGCGTGAGCAGCAACGGTAAATGGTTCATGTCCTCCCTCCCTTACCCGATCATGATCACTATTGTAAGGTACAACGATACCTGCAGCATAAAACTTTTTTTGGAGACGTCCAGTGGCCCTTACGAGCGGCGCTTCTTCGTAAAAAACAGCCAGAGCGCCAGGTACAAACCGGCTACCGCCAGTACCGAGGCAATCTGGCTGGACGAGCCGCTGGCGATATCGGGGAAAATGAAATCGAGGTCGAGAATGTTGAAGTAGTTGATAATCGAAACGTCACCGGTTCGGGAAAACTGAAAGCCAAGCACGCCGAGGTGGACTATGGCGCTCACCAGGATCAGCTCGAGCAAAGCATCAAGGAAGCGGTTGTGGGTCATAGTGTTAGTGTATCAAAAAATCATCTCTCTGTCTTCAGAAAATAAGGCACTTGGCTAGCCGTAATAAAATCAGGTATAATACGTCTACTTTTATAGTTAGTCGCTATCTTTACCATTAACCAAACGCGTATGAACTGGACACCTCGACGAATCATCATCTCCATAGCGGTAGTGGCGATCGTCGGCATGGGAGCGTACCTCCTGGGATCGCAGATCCAACCGGAACAGCCGGCAGCGACAACTGCCCAAAACGAGCAGCCCGCGGCAACGGCCGAGACGGCTGAAGAGCCGGCCGGGTTCGGGCCCGAGGTCAAACGGCAGTACACCTCGGCGCCGGTCTACACCTACGAGCAGGCGTTAAACGATTTTCGCGACCGGCGGATCCAGCTCGAGAACTGCGTCGCCGACCCGAGTACCGTCACCTATAAAACAGGCACGAAGGTGATGTTCGATAACCGGTCGAGCGAACCGACCGAGATTAAACTCGACGGCCGGCCAATCCGGCTGTGGGGCTACGAGTTTCGAATCGTAACGCTCTCGAGCCGAAGCCTGCCGCACACCATTGACGTTGACTGCGAGTGGCTCGGCGAGCCGAGCTACAACATCGCCCGCATCCTCCTTCAGCAGTAAGCGGATTCGGTCTTAAAAAACTCTGAAGGCGAGGGTATATATCCTCGCCTTCAAAATTAACATGAGATTTTTTCAGCGTAGTTAATCTTCAAAATAAAAAAGCTTGTCAACCGTGGTTTTGAGCGCAGCGGCCACGTCGTGAGCCAGCTTGAGCGACGGGTTGTACTTGCCCTGCTCCAAAAACACGATCGTCTCCCGCCTGACGTGGGCTTTTTTCGCCAGTTCCTCCTGGGTGATGTTGAGCTTGGTTCGCAGCTCTCTGATCCGGTTTCGCATACAGCCGGATTACTCGCACGGCACGGTCGGCGCCGGAAACGACGGCTGACCGTGTTTTACCCACGCGCCGTTCTGGCAGATCCAGTCGTCCTCGCCGGAGAGCAGGCGGGCGCTCACGAGCGCCAGAGCGGCAAACACGATGAGCATAAAGAATATGTAGAACAATTTTTTATCGGAAAATTTCATCTGCTCGTAGTAACGAAAAATCAACGAGTACAAGAACATCAAGGCGCAGGTTGAGAACGCCAGCGTCATGGCGGTGGCCTCGTAAGCCGGGTTCAGATCGCGGCTGGCGTACAACACGAACATGACCATGACCGCCACTATGCGTAAATTTGAATCGTGAGCAGTGCGGCTTTGCCGCCGACCAGGCGGTCCCGCTCGTCGGCAGCCACCTCCACGACGCTACGGCGCAGGTAGAGCAGGATCAGCGAAGCGGCCACCACCGTGGCAATGGGAATCAGGTAGTTTTCAAAAACAACCGACCGGCTGACGATAATCGCGATGGTGACGACCATAATCAGTTTAATGGCAAAAATTACAGTTTTCCCAAATCCAGGTAGTCGTCGACCCGGACTTCTTTAACGAAATCAGGCATGTGGCTGATCAGAATCAGCGCCCCCTCATAGGCGTTAATTGCCTGAGCAATGACCGGGAGGTGCCGGAAATTAATGTGGTTCGTGGGCTCATCAAGCACAAGCAGCCCCGGCTGCATCAGAACCAGGCGGGCGAACGACAGCAATCCTTTTTGGCCCTCTGACAGTTGGGCTACGGTGCGTTCCATCAAGTCGCCGGTAATCAAAAAACCGGCCGCGACCGTCCGCATGTCTTGAACGGAAATTCCATCGGCTAAAACGTCATGGAGCGAATCAAAAACCGTGGCGGAAAAATTGAGTGTGGCGAAATCCTGGCTGTAGTAGCCGACGCGCACGCCGGCCAGAATTTTCGCGCCCTCCGTATTGCCCTGGACCAGTGAGCGCAGCAGGGTACTTTTGCCAATACCATTAGGACCGGAAATCAGCAGCCGGGAGCGCTTGGCTAAAACTTTATGGACGGTTTTGATTACCGGCTCGTGATTTTTGATCACCCGGACCGAGGTAATCGTAACGATATCGCCGAAGATGTCTTGGGCCGGGATGGTAAAGCTCCGAATCGTTTTATCATCGCGGCGGACTTCAACTTTATTTTCTTCCATCGCTTCCGTTTCCTCGTGGAGCTTTTGCGCCAGCTTGCGCATCTTGCCGCCTTTGTGAGAAAAGAAGTTAACCTTATCCTTCCGGTCCTGAATCTGCTTTTCGAGCTGGGCGTTTTTCTTGCGTTCACGTTCAATCCGGTTGCTAATCTCTTCAACCACCGTGTAATAGTCACCGACGTACAGTTCCAGTTTCTTGGTAAACGCGTCGAGGTAGATGACGCCTTCGGTAAAGCAGTTTAAGAAATCCGCATCATGGGAAATAACGATCACCGTTTTTGGATACATGACCAAAAATTGAATCAGGTGGTCAATGCCGGCTTGATCCAGGTTGTTGGTCGGTTCATCGAGGAGCAGGATGTCCGGGTTTTGAATCAGGGCCGCCGCTAACAGCAACCGCGCCTGCTGGCCGCCGGAGAGCTCCCCGACCGGCCGATCCATCGGCACAACCAAGTTTACCACCTCGAGGACTTTGCTCATCTCGCTCTTTAAGCCCGGCGGGACAATCTCGAAATCTTTGGCAAAGTACTCCGCCACGGTTAAACCAAAATCAGCCCGGCTCACCACCTGGCGGGCCGTACCAATGGTTGCCCCGACCGCGACGGTGGCGTTGCCGCTCTTGGGTTTGAGGTCGCCCTTGATCAGACTAAAGATCGTCGATTTGCCGGCGCCGTTTTGGCCCATCAGGGTCACCTTGGCGCCTTTGCGGACGCTAAAACTAGCCTCGTCGAGCAGGGGCTTTTTGTGTTCGTATTCAAAGGTGACGTCGCTAAATCGGACCACTACTTCTTCAGCCATCGCTTTATTCTATTTTAATAATTCGACACTCGACCCCTTTGCCGCCGGACTGGATCGTTACCCTGTCGCCGACCGCGTGGCCCATCAGCGCCGAGCCCAGGGGCGAGTGGTGCGAGATGACGCCGCCGAGCGGATTAGTTTCGGCAGACCCCAGTATCACGTAGGCGGCCTGTTTACCGGCGATTTCAATGGTGACCCGGTGGCCGAGTTGGACCGTTGCCACGTTTTTCGTCGGCGTGATAATGACGGCGTGCTTGGTGCGGTCTTCCAGCTCAAGGATGCGCTGGTTAATCCCCCGCAGCCGGCCCTTGGCCATTTGGTAGGCCGCGTTCTCGGAAAAGTCGCCCAGCTCCACCAGCCGCCGGACTTCGATCACCGCCGCCGGCCGACTGACTGTTTTGAGCCGCTCCAGGCTCCGCGTAAGCTCGTTAAACTTCGCTTCGGTCAGATGAACGTCGGGTTTGAGGTGGGCGTACTTGCCGGGTTTTCTGATGGGTACTCTCATTTACTCTTTTTTAAACGGTGGTTCATATTTTTGGTTTACGCATGACTGCCGGCGACAGCGCCGGTGGTCCAGCACAGCTGCAACGAGTAGCCCCCGGACGGCCGGCTAATGTGCAGCAAGTCGCCGGTAATAAAAAGGTTGGAGTACCGCCGCGAGCGCATCGTTTTAGCGTCGATTTCTTTCAGCGATACGCCACCGTCGGCAATCACGGCCCGGTCGTAGCCCATCAGTCCGGTAACGGTAACCGGCAGCGCCTTGATCACCCGGACAATCTGTTTTCGCTGTTCCTTGGTCACGCTGTGGACTTTTGTCTCGGGGTCGATCGCGGGTAGCAACGGCATGATTGCCTGGGCGGTGCCGGCCGGCACCACGAGCTTAAACGCGGTTTTCAAACTTTTATTTTTGTTGGCGTCAAACAGTTTAATCAGGTGCTGGTCGAGCGAACCGAGATCCAGACCGGGATACAGGTCAATACCGGCCGTGACCGCTCCGGCGTGCAGCAGGTCGGCCACTTTTTTCGCGGCGTTTAAAATCACCGGCCCGGACAAACCAAAGTGCGTGCACAGGATTCTGCCATTTTGTGTCAGCTGCTTTTTGCCGTTGAGCCGGAAGGTGATGCGTACCGCCGGCAGCGACACCCCCGCCAGGGCCTTGATCCAGGCGTCGCTCACCGCGAGCGGCACGATGGTTGGCGTTGGCTCCTGCACGCTGTGGCCGAGCGCCTTGAGCCACCGGAGCCCGTCGCCGGTCGAACCGGTCTCCGGGTGCGACGTGCCGCCGGTCGCCACGATGTATGAGGCGGCGAAAAATTCTTTTTGACCGGCAATTACTTTTTCAATCCGGCCCTCGGCGCCGATCATCGCGCTCACCGCGGTGTCGGAGCGAATTTCCACCTTGCCTTTTTTAAGATCAGCTTCGAGCACTCGGAACACATCAAGGGCTTTTTCCGTTCGCGGAAAAACGCGCTGGCCGGCCTGAATCACCAGCGGCAATCCCCTCGTTTCAAAAAAAGAAAACGTGTCCTTGACGCCGAACTGGGCAAACGGCGAGTAGAGAAACGGCGCCGCCGAGCCGTAGTGAGCTAAAAACAGCCGCTCCGACGCCTGGGCGTTGGTAAGGTTGCAGCGGCCGCCGCCGGTGATTTTAAGCTTCTCGCCGAGCTGGCGGTTTTTCTCCAACAGCAGCACGCGCCGGCCGCGTGCGGCCGCCCGGCCGGCTGCCATCATGCCCGAAGCCCCGCCGCCGATGACCATGACGTCGTATTGAGTCGTACGATCTCGCATGAGTATATCGTACCAAAAACTCGCCGCTTCGGCGAGTTGATCGCTGTTTTGTTAAAAAAAAGCCGAGATATCCGCTGCATTTGACAGAGAATTCTCAGCTCATTAAAGATCATCACCTCGGCGTAAACCTTACGGTTGTGGTACCGCTGGCGGCGCTGGATTTTCTTGCTCCGCCGGCGTCTCTACGGGTTGCTTGGGCAGATCCGACTGCAGTAGATCGAGCGGCGGCGTTGCGGACGAATCCTGCTTGACGCCGGCCTTCAGTTCCGGATGAGGCCCCTCCGGATGGAGCAACTGGGTCAGGTTCGCATTACTGACCATCTGCTTGATCTGATTCGGGTCAGTTGCGAACGGGTAGAGAATGAAGCAGTTATTGGGGCCCATGGCAGCCTGGCCCATGACGCGGATCTGGTGCCACATGAGATACTCCGGCGAGCCGGCGAGCTTCGACTTAATAATGTCGATGGACTCGGATATCGCCTCCGCCTTTTTGAGCTCCACCAGCTTGTTGGCCTCTTCAACCTTCAGCTGGCCTTCGACCCGCTTTAGTTCCGCCCGCACCTTTGCCTCGGCGGCGGCTTCGGACAACTGGACGGTCGCCAATTCTTCCTGGGCTTTGGTGATTGATTCGGGCCAGTCGTAATTGGTGATCTCGGCATCTTCCACAACCAACGGCGTTGAACGAGCCGCTTCGGTCATGGCTTTGCGAACCTCCATCGCTAGCTGCGGGCTGTTGGCGATCGCGGTGGAAATGTCCGGCTGGACCTCATAGACCTGGCGCGGTATCGCTTGAGCCTTCATTTGCAGGTAGGTCATGTAAAGCTGCTCGACGGTAATCTTGTAGGTGGCGTCGGCCACGATGTTTTCGAACGCCTCGCGGACCATGTTGGCATCTTCAGTATTGGCTTTCACCCGCACCGAGTAATCAACCTTAAGGTTGACCTTTCCGCCAACCAGGATGTTGAGATGCTCTTTGAACGTCACGTTGGTGATGTCCATTAAGTACATCGTATCGAACCCGAAGCAGGTGTGGCGACCCGTCGGCAGAATCTCGTTCGTCCAGCCGCTGCGCGTTTTGACGCGACCAACGTGCCCCTGCGGGACGTCCGTCGCGCAACCGCTCAAGAACACCGCGCACAACGCCATAACCATCGGCAGCATCCACTTCTTCATCATGATTCAATCCTTCTTCCATCAGGTTTGATGCCGGACAAAGCCACGCTCTGTCCACTACTGCTGGGCGGTCGGCTGCGGCGCTTGGTTGCGCTGCTTGATTTTCTGCGCCTCCCGCTCCATCGCCGCGTCGTAGTCGCTCAACGCCTGCCGATGCGGCTGGACTTGCGCCCGTTCCTTCTGTTCCTGTCGCGTCTGGTTGAGCTGCTCGGGCGGCGGCAGCTGCGACTCTTGGACGGCCTCTTGCTCCGTCACCTCGTCGGGGCTTTGGTACGTGGACATGTTTGTCGTTAGGGTTTGCAGAAAATTCCACGCCAGAGTCGTTATGACAATGAAAGAGGTCACCGCGAGGACCGTCACGATAATTGGACCGGCGACGTTTGGCGCTGGAACAAATTCCTTCTTCTTCAGCGCTTGCTCTGCCTCGCGGTAGTACCTTGACCAAAGGCGGACTAAAACCACCATGATCAGGATCGCGAAGATCAAGACCGCCGCTCCGAACAGCACTCCGTACACGTTGGTTCCCATACCGATCATCTGACTATACTCCTTTCGAATTACGTTTCGCTAGCGGACTTTTGGTAGTCATAGCCAGAAAACACCAGCCCCGCATCGACAAGCTTAGAGGGGTGACATTAGTGCCTTTTGGCTATGACTACACAGCATTTTTTGTTGTAAAAGACCCGCCAAAGAACTAACGATATAATATAACAAATTAGTTACCTTTTGTCAAAAAAACCTCTTAGCTAATAAATACTGTTACCGTAGCCTTAGCGGATAGATAATAAATAGGTTACCGTAGTTACCTATGA
>MHIL01000006.1 GCA_001817495.1 Candidatus Buchananbacteria bacterium RIFCSPHIGHO2_02_FULL_56_16 | reverse complement strand
TGAGTTGCCTCTGGTGATAGTTTCATACTTTTAGATTAGTTAATATTTAGATTTTGCGCACCGTGTTCTGTAATCAACACAATGACGCACAACTAGGTTTATGCGAACTAGTTGACTTTTTTATCTAAAATGGGTTAATATTTAGTTATCAACATAGCGCATATAACCTGGTTATATCTTAACAAATAACTGTGGAAAACGCTATGTTTTTTGATGCCTTAGAAAAGGAGCTGAAAATCAGAAATTTTAGCCAAAGGACCATTACGGCCTACCTTTACTACAACCGAGATTTGGTTACGTATTGCCGGAAAGACCCGACAATGATTGCGGAAGCGGACATTAAAGATTACCTTTGGTACTTATTGGATCAACGGCACGTTGCGGCGGCGACGGCACGGCTGGCAATGAACGCGATTAAATTTTACTATCGTACCGTCAAAAAGCGGCGGTTTTATTTTAACTTCGGGTTGCCCCGCGGCGCCAAACGGCTGCCGGTGGTTTTGTCAAAAACGGAAGTGGCGGCGCTGCTGGGTGCCGTTACCAATGTCAAACACAGGTTACTGTTGAGCCTGATGTATTCGGCCGGTTTACGGGTCAGCGAGGTGGTTGCTTTAAAGCCGGAAGATTTTGATTTGGATTATCACGTTCTGTGGGTCAGGCAGGGGAAAGGGAACAAGGACCGCCAGACTATTCTTGCCGACAGAGTACTGAACGAGCTGCGCCAGCGATTGGCGGCGGCGCCGGTTGGCCACTACGTCTTTAGCGGTCAGGGGCCGGGCAGCCACCTAACAACTCGTTCAGTGGAAAAAGTATTTCAACAAGCATTGGAGCTAGCGGGCATAAAAAAACAGGCGACGTGCCATAGTCTGCGTCATAGCTTCGCCACACACCTACTGGAATCAGGCGTTGACGCGGTGTATATCCAGAAATTGCTTGGCCACCGCCGGCTCGAGACGACGCTGATTTACGCCCGGATTGCTTCGAATTTTGTTGGGAGGATTACATCGCCGCTGGATAGCTAAGTTGCGATTGTAAATTTTAAAAAATTGACAAACGTTTTAATCTCTTTTACACTGAAAGTACCTAAAAACGATTGGTGAAGCTACCAACTTCATGGACGCTTAAGGCGCCTCCCATCGTTCGGGACTAAGTTTTGAGGCCAATTTAATCAATGAAGTGCCCGGTCTGTTGTATGGATCGCGGAACTTGGGTGGAACCGTCTCGTCCTGTAGTAGCAGGATGGGATCCCAAGCAGAGACGTTCTGGTTGGGTTTTATTTTGCCGATATCTATAGACCGATGCGAATGGATGCGAATAATGCGAATGCTACAAATATAAGTCAAAGAAATCAACATAGCGCTATTACTATTAAGATTAACATGCGCTATGTTAGAAAAAATAATTTATCCGGAGCTTTCATACAAAGTAACCGGTTTGTGCTTTCAGGCTCAGAATGAGTTAGGTCGGTTTGCAAAGGAAAAGCAGTATGCGGAGCGTTTGGAGCAGCTCTTTAAAGCAAGTGGTGTTCAGTACGCCCGCGAAGTAAGCATACCATTTAAACAAAGTGAGTATGAGGTAGGGGGTAATATCGCCGACTTTATCGTCGAGGGAAAAATTATTCTAGAGTGCAAGGCAAAGCGGCTGGTTACTAGACAGGACTATTACCAAGCTCAACGTTACCTCAATGCAACTAACATTAAGCTCGGGTTAATTGTTAATTTCAGGGATCGCTACGTTAAACCAAAAAGAGTCATCAATTATTCGCAACATTCGCATTCATTCGTAAATTAGCATCGGTCTTATGGACACACAGCTCGAAAAAATCAGACATACGGCGTCGCACGTGATGGCCCAGGCGGTGCTGGAGCTGTTCCCCGACGCCAAGCTGGCGATCGGGCCAGCGATCGAGGAGGGGTTTTACTACGACTTTGATCTGGGTGACAAAACGTTCAGCGACGATGATCTGAAGGCGATTGAAAAAAAGATGAAGCAGATCGTCGCCCAGGATCAAAAAATGGAACACTATACCGAGGCGGTCGATACATCAATCAGGTACCTCCAGTCAAAAAATCAGCCGTACAAGCTGGAGCTGGCCGAAGAATTAAAAAAGGAAGGGGAGCGCAAGCTCAGCTTTTATACGATGATCGGTCCCGACGGCAAGAAAAAGTTCACCGACCTGTGCAAGGGGCCGCACGTGGCTAGAACCAAAGCCATTGGCGCGTTCAAGCTGCAGAAGATTGCCGGCGCCTACTGGCGCGGCGACGAAAAGAACAAGATGCTCCAGCGGATCTACGGCACGGCGTTCGCGACGCAAGCCGAGCTGGAAGCCTACCTCGAGCGGATCAAGCAGGCGGAAGAGCGCGACCACCGCAAGCTCGGCGTCGAGCTCGATCTCTTCACCTTTTCGGATTTGGTCGGCGGCGGCCTGCCGTTGTTCACCCCGCGGGGCACGATCATCCGTAACGAGCTGGCCAGGTACCTGGTCGAGCTGCAGGTGCCCAAGGGCTACCAGCAGGTGAACATCCCGCACCTGGCCCACCGCGACCTCTACATCACCTCCGGCCATTGGGAAAAGTTCGCCGACGATATCTTCCACGTCTCGAGCAAGGGCGAAGACACGTTCGTGCTGAAGCCAATGAACTGCCCGCATCACACCCAAATCTACGCCTCGCGCCAGCGCAGCTACCGCGAGCTGCCGATCCGCTACTTCGACATCACCGAGATGTACCGCGACGAGAAGCCCGGCCAGCTCCACGGCCTGATGCGGGTACGCTCGATTACCATTGACGACGCCCACTGCTTCTGCCGGCTCGACCAGGTTGAAGCCGAAGCCAACCTCATCTACGACTTCATCGAGCAGTTCTACCGGACGTTCGGTTTTCCGCTCATCCCGCGGCTGTCGCTGCACGATCCCAAGCAGCCGGACAAGTACCTCGGCGGCGCGAAAATCTGGAAAGAGGCGGAGAGCAAGCTGCGCAAGGTGCTAAAGTCTCGGGTGAAAAAATTTGAAGAGATCGAGGGCGAGGCGGCGTTCTATGGGCCGAAGATTGACTTCGAAGCCGAAGACGCGATCGGCCGCCAGTGGCAGCTGGCGACGATTCAGCTCGACTTTAATTTGCCTGAACGTTTTCAACTTGAGTACATCGACGAAAAAGGCCAACGGGCGCGACCGGTGATGATCCACCGGGCCATTGCCGGCTCGTTCGAGCGGTTTATGGCCATTCTGATTGAAAGCTACGCCGGCGCGTTTCCGCTCTGGCTGGCGCCAATTCAGGTGCAGGTGCTCTCGGTCAGTGATGATTTTGCCGACGCCGCTCAGGCGCTGGTCACTCAGCTGGCTGCCGCCGGCATCCGGGCCGAGGGCGACCTGAGCAACGAAACGGTCGGTAAAAAAATCCGCACCGCCGAGAAACTAAAAGTACCCTACATGCTGGTAGTCGGCGAGAAGGAAGCAAACAGTGCAATGCTCAGCGTCCGGGTACGCGGCCAAAAAGAAGTTATATCCCTTAAACGGCAGGAATTCATTGAACGGGTAAAAAAAGAGATCGCGGAACGCCGCTAGAGCGAAAAGCGCAAACCCCGCACCTTTTCCTAGAAAAAGGTGCGGGGTAAAAAAATCCCCCTCACAGCAGCGTGGGGGGCAGGCCTTCACCAGAGACTCGCTCGAGTTCAGTTTGAAAGGCTTGCAGCGCGGGCAGCGATTCGAGCAGCTGGGGAATTTCCTGCAGCTCTTCGATGAGGTGGTGGGCCGAGAGCTTATCTGCTGGGTTGGGTACGAGCGGCAGCCTGATGACGACATCGTTTCCGTCGCGTTCAAAGAGCATAGTGGTCTTCCTTTCGTCAGGGGATTGTATTGTAGCTTGAAGTGTGAAAGCTGTCAATCAAAAAGTTATCGTCATCGTCGGCCCGACCTCATCGGGCAAGACGAAACTCGCCGTGCGATTGGCACGGCGTTTTGGCGGTGAGATCGTTTCGGCCGACTCGCGGCAAGTCTACCGCGGGATGGATATTGGGACAGGGAAGGATTTGCAAGACTATGCTATTAAGCAAATCGCAAATCGCGAATCGCGAATAGTTACGATACCATACCATCTCATTGACGTGGTGTCGCCAAAGCAGCAGTTTACGGTTGCTGATTATCAGCACAGAGCGTACCGGGCCATTGACGACATTCTGTCGCGCGGCAGGCTGCCGATTGTCTGCGGCGGAACCGGCTTATACATTACGGTGCTGACTGAAGGCTATGTCTTGCCGAAATCGCAAATCGCAAATCGCAAATCGCCTTTCGGCGCTGCTCAAGGCGACCTTAAGTTTACCGAAAGGTTGCAAATCGCGCGCAGGAAGTTGAGCCCGTTAAGTTTGCCGCCGCTACTTTCTCGGCTAAAGAAAATTGATCCGGAAACGTACCGAGTCATTGACAAAAAAAACCGCCGCCGGGTGCAGCGGGCGCTGGAAATTTTTTACCTCACTGGCCGGCCGAAATCAGAACAGCCGGGTAAGCAGAAGCCGCCGTATCGTTTTCTATTGCTGGGCATAGCGGTACCCAAGACGACGCTGCACCGGCGAATTCATCGGCGGCTATTGCAGCGGCTCGATCAGGGGATGATCGCGGAAATATCGCGCCTCCATCGCCAAGGTGTGAGCTGGAAAAAATTGGAGTCGTTCGGTTTGGAGTACCGCTGGGTGGCGCAGTATTTACAAAAAAAAATAATCCGCGAGCAGCTGGCCGCGGGGCTGGAAAAGGCCATCCAGCAGTTCAGTAAGCGTCAGATGACCTGGTTTAAACGGGACAAGACTATCCGGTGGATTACCACTGCGGGTCAAGCGGCGGCGGCAGCAAGGCGCTTTATCAGTTCTGAATAGCGAGCTTTCTAGCTTGTAGCTTCTTAGCTTTTTAGTGCCTGCGTTCTGCTTCCCTAAAAAGCTACCAGCTAGAAAGCTAAGAAGCTAGTCGTAACTTACCGTCCCGCCGTGACTTCCTGGGCTTCGGGCAGGCTCAGGATATCGTGGGCGCGGCGGCTCACCCTGGGGTCTTGGTCGTCTTTGTCTAAGGCGAGGTACGCTTCGGCCTGCTCAATGAGCAGCGGCAGCTCAGCGGCCGGGATGCTGAAAAAGTCCGGGTAGTTAGTTAAGGTCTCGCGCAGCGCACTTTCCGCCTGTTCGATCCCGCCTAGTTCGCTGCGCCACTCCCGTTCGCCGGCTTCGGCTGACGCGCGTGACAGAGGGCTTTGTTCTCGCATATCCAGTAATGAAACTTCGATTAATTATCGCGTAGACATTTCTTTAGAGTAAATACGACCTTCGTTTTTTAACCTATTTGTCAAATGGTTAGGATAATTGATAGTGGCTTTCCAATCGCAGTTTCACTACTGGACATAGTGGTTAACCTAATTTATTGGTGAGTAAATCTTTGATGGTTTGGGGGTCAGCCTGGCCTTTGGTCTGGCGCATCACCGCGCCGATGAGAAACTGCAAGACGGTCGTCTTGCCTTTTTTGTACTGCGCAACCTGGGCCTGATTCTCGGCGATGACCGCGTCAATGATGGTTTCCAGCGCGCCGCCGCTCTCGCCGCCGCTCAAATCTTCCTCTTCGAGAATGACCGACGGGTCTTTGCCCGTTTGGTACATCTTTTCGAGCAGCTGCTGGCCGATGGTGGAGTTGATTTTATTCTGGTAAACGAGCATGATGAACTCGGCGAAGTTTTCCGGCGTCACGGTGAGGTTTGCCTGGATGTTCTTGCCGTCTTTGTAGACGCGGGCCATCAGCTTGTTAATCAGCCAGTTACTGGTGAGCTTGGCCAGCTTCGCTTTGCCCTTTTGCCAGATTTCTTCTTCGGTGCCCTCCTGTTCACCCAGCGCGATCAGCCAGGCGCGCAACTCGGACATCGCCTGCTCAAAGAATTCAGAGAGGGTTTTATCATCGGTTAGAATCCTGGCGTTCTCGGCCGCGAGTTCGTACTCGGTGCTGAACCGGTCGCGCCGGGCTTGGGGCAGCTCGCCTATCGATCGGCGCAGCGCCGACACGTCAATGGCGTTGGGCGCGGTCGGTGTGAAGTTGAGCGGCGGCAGGTCGGGTTCGGGGAAGTAACGGTAGTCGTGGGCTTCTTCTTTGACCCGCTGCTCGGTGGTAACGCCGCGGTCTTCATCCCAGCCGCGGGTGGCCTGGGCCTCGGGCGGCGTGCCGGCTTCCCAGAGCTTGGTTTGCCGCTTGATCTCATACTCAAGCGCCCGCTCAACCGCCCGAAACGAGTTAATGTTTTTTACCTCGGTTTTCGGCTTGAGCTTCTTTACGTCAATGCGGTCGGCCGGCGAGTCGGTCAGCGAGACGTTGGCATCGCAGCGCAGGTGGCCCTTTTCCATGTCGGCGTCGGAGATGCCGAGGTAGCGCATCATCAGCCGCAATTCCTGCATGAAGAGCTTGGCTGCCTGCGACGAACGCAGGTCCGGCTCGGTGACGATCTCCATCAGGGGCGTGCCCGCGCGGTTGTAGTCAACCAGCGTGTGCTTGCCGTCGGCGGAGTGAAAGTTTTTGGCGGCGTCCTCTTCGAGGTGGAGCCGGGTAATTCGAATCCGCCGCGTTTCGCCGTTGATTGTAAGGTCGAGGTGGCCATGCAAGCCGATCGGCTGGTCGTACTGGGAAATCTGGTAGCCCTTGGGCAGGTCGGGGTAGAAGTAGCTCTTCCGGTCGAATTTTGAGATTAAGGGAATCGTGCAGTTGATCGCCAGCGCCGCGAGTACTGACCACTCCACCGCCTGGCGGTTAGCCACCGGCAGCACTCCGGGATGACCCATGCAGACCGGGCAGACGGTGGTGTTCGGCGGCTGGTCTTCGCCAGCATTATCGCAGCCGCAGAACATCTTTGATTTCGTCTTGAGCTGAACATGGATTTCGAGTCCGATGATAGGGGTGAGTTTCATACGTTGCTAGTCTAGCACCATGAGAGCAGAAAATCAATCTTAATTAATGAGGATCTTAATTAATGAGGATAGACGAGAGCTTCTGCTCTCGTCGCGATTGGAGCAGAGGCTCCAATCTACCCGATGGTCGTGGTAGTTAGGGTCTTAATCCAATGATTTTTCAACAATCTGCCAGACATCTTCGGCCACTTCCTCAACCGTCCGGTTGGCATTGACCGTCTGCCAGCCGTAGCACTTCGCGAGGTCGAGATGAACCCGGCGGCACCACTCCATCAGTTCGTCGCTGGATTCGTGGAGGTGGTTTGCTTCCTTGCCGCTCAAGAACCGCTCGCCGTCGAGCAGGATTGCCAGGTCTTCTTTGATGAGACCTTCGTTTTGTCGCTCCAGCGTTTCGAGGTCCTCGCCTTTGGTGACGCCCCAGGCCAGCCCGGTGCCGGTGTAGTCTTCGGCAACCATGGTTACGCCGCCAGCTAATTTTTTTTCTAGCGCTGGCTGAAAATCCCGTCGGTTCTGGGCGTAGAGTGCCTGGAGTTCAACTTCGGTAATTAGCTGAGGTTCGCCGCTGCGCAGGATTTGGTTGAGCTTCGGGCCGGTCGGTAGAATCTCGTAGATGGGATACTTGAGGTACTCGGCCCGCTGGCCGGAACGCTTCAGATTTTCCACCAGCAGTTTTGCCTGGGTTGATTTACCCAGGTTGTTGGTGCCGTAGAGGACGATTAAATTTCCCTGTACCATTGGGAGGTAATGCTAGGTTAGGCCGTTAGCGATCAGACCAATGATGAGTATCCCGAGAAAGTTAAGTATAAAAGAGACGGGAATGAAAACAATACTCTTCACCTTTGAAAGTCCCATCATGGCTAATCCGATTTCGTCGGGCAGCGGCGAGGCAACGATGAACGCGCCAACCAGGGGCACGAGCCAGCGAAACGGATTCCGCCGCATCAGCTGCGCGAGCCGCTTCGCGCTCTTTTTTTTCATCAGCCCGCCGACGTTGTTGGTAAGATTGTTTCTGATAAAGCGGAACATGATCCAGTCGCCAGCGAGCGCGCCGAGCCCGCCGAACAGGGCGACTTCCCAGGCGGGGGTGGCGAGGGCAATTTCGAAGAGCACGACGCCGGCGGGCGCGGCGGTGAATAGCGAGACAAAAAACATACCAGCGAGGAAGCTGCCGACGAACCGCCATTCCTGGGTGCTCGCGAACAGGTCGTTGAGGACACCGGTTTTGGTCAGCACCAGGGCGAGAAAAATGCTAAGGGCAGTGATTGCCACGTCTCGCTGCAAACTGTTGTTGCTGCCGCTCATAATATGCAGTGGAGACTAGACTCGAGGCAGCACGCGGTAGCGGAGCTGGACCGCGCCGTCGCCGATTTTTTCCGTCTCGAGCAGCTCAAGATTTAAGTCTAACGCCTCGCCCTCGGTAAAGTTCAGGCCGGTGCCGAACACCTTAGGCTCGACGGTCAGCCAAAGCTCGTCAACCAGCCCGGCTTTCAAAAAAGAGGCGTTGGTCCGAGCGCCTCCGCCCAGGATTGCCGATTGGAAGCCTTTAACCTCCAGGTACTCGACGACCGCGGCCGGTGGGGCGTTCAAGAACTCGAGCGCACCGGCGACCGCGGCCGGCGCGTAGCGTTCGGGCGTCATGGATAAAATCAGATTGAGCCGGCCCGGCAAGGCCCGGCCGCCCATCGCCGCGAAGGTCGTCTCACCCATGATAATCGCGCCGTGCTTTTTGGTCTCGGCGATGAATACGCGCTTGTCCGCTTTTGAGGTCCAGTCGGCGTTCTGGGTTTTGTCTTTGGCGATGATGCCGTCGGCAGTCATCGCCATCATGAGGATAAGCTTCATAAAAAATATTAAAAATCAAAAAGCAAAAATCAAAATTATGGAGTCCCGTTGCGGCGGGACGAAATATTTAAATTTCTAAAATGGCCAGCGGGCGAAGATTAAACCGCAATCTCAAACTTAATCGTCGGATAACTCTGGTAGTTTTGAACGGTTGTCTGGCCGGCCTGCCAGTCAAAGATTGAGGTAAAACCGTTGGTTTCGAGCGTCGGCAGGTGGTAGCGGTTCGGGTCGCGGCCGAGCTGTTCTTTAGCGCCGGCGCGGTGGTTTTCGTAGATGTGGACATCGGCGAGAAAGCCGACCAGCCGGCCCTCGGCCAGCCCGGTTTCTTTGGCCAGCAGGTGGAGCAGCAGGCTGTAGCTGGCGATGTTAAACGGCAGGCCGAGCATCACGTCAACCGAGCGCTGGTTCCAAAGCAGGTTGAGATGGCCCTTAATGACCGTTATTTGGAAGAGGTAGTGACAGGGCGGCAGAGCCATTGCGTCGAGCGCCTGCGGATTCCAGGCCGAGACAATCATCCGCCGGTCATCGGGGTCGGTTTTAATGGTTTCAATGACCCGCTTGAGCTGGTCAACGCCAGCGCCGGCGTAGTCGGTGTCGTAGTTTTCATACGGCGCATTCCAGTGGCGCCACTGAAAACCGTAGATGGGGCCCAGGTCGCGTTCCGTAAGCATTCGTTTTTTGGCCGCCTCGTCGTGGCCGTACGGCGCTCTTTTGGGGCTGGCCCACTCGTCCCAGATGTGGTTGTTGCGGTCAATCAGCCACTGCTTGTCGGTCATTCCCTTAATAAAAAATTCGAGCTCGGTTGCGACCAGCCGGAACGGCACCTTCTTGGTGGTGAGCAGGGGGTAGCCGGCGGTCATCTCGTGCTCGAACAGCGCGCCGGCGATGGTCAGGGTGTCAATGCCGGTTCGGCTGTGCTTGCGCACACCCTGGTCGAGGACACGTTGTACGATATCGAGGTAGGCTCGCATGGGGTTAGGGATTACAGGCCGAGCGCGCGCTGCCACGGCGCTTTAATCAGGCTGCCATTTTTGCCCTCGGTATAGTTGAAGATCGGGCCGATGGCAAAAAACAGGCGGCCTTCGGGGTCGGGGTAGGTGACCAGCACGTACTTAAAGCCGCTGATTTGCTCGTTTAAGATCGCCGTCGGCACGGCGTCGTAGCGGTACTGGAAGGAGTTGTTCAGGTTCTGTCGCTTGAGGTCGCCGGTCACCGACTCGACGGAGGTTTCGAAACCGTTGATGAAGTTAAACTCTTCAATCGACGGCAGCTCGTTGCGGAGTTCTTTTCGGGCGATGGCCATTGCCTGCTCGAGGACCGATTCGAGGGCGGTTAGCCGGAGCAGCGACCGGTCGGACTCGTTGAGGATCTGGAGCGCGATGAATCCCTCGCGGATCATGTTGACGTTCGAGAGGAGCTGGGCGTAGAACGCGACCTGCGGTTCGACGTAGCCATAGGGGAAGTACGATTGAAAGCCGCTGCGGCTCTCGAGCGGTATGCGCTCGAGGACAATCGGCCGGTGGCTGTTGACCCAGACCGCCAGGCTGGTGTTTAAGGATTTTTTAACCCAGGCGTCGGTTCGCATGAATGGCGGAAAGCCGCTGGTCTTGTCTAACGTGAGGCTGCGCTGCGCGCTTAAGACGCTCAACTGGGCGTTGTCGTGCCAGGTATTCTGGTTAAACTCGGCCAGCTGGTTTTTAAAGTTATTGAGGTTCTGCTGGTAGCGCTGATCGCGGTCGTCATGCTGCTGCTCGAGTACCGTTCGGGCTGCCGGGTTGTCGAGCAGGTTAAAGACGTCGAGGGCGGTGGCGTTGGTTAGCTCTTTAAAGAGCGTGTCCCCGATGAGGTGGTAGCCACGCAGCAGGCGGAGGTTGGCCAGCCGATCATTTGGCTGCCGGCCACTCAAGAGGCTGAATGATTCAAACTGGTCGAGCGCCGCTTGAATCTTTTTAACGTTCTCTTTGGTCGTCTTGCTGTCAGCGCCAAAGAGATCATTGAGCTGGTAGTTCGGGCCGAAGAGCGTCTCGAGCGCCGCCTGGTAATCGAGGTACGTCAAATCTGACTCGAGCCCCTGGAAAAACGCCATTGACTTGTAAATGTTCGCCCACTGGTTCTTGCGCTCTTGCTGGCTCGAGAGGTCATGGGTCAGGTAGAGGCCGGCGAGGAAGTTGACGAGGTGGTCTTGCTCATCGAGCAGGCAGGCCGGGCAGTCGTCGGCTTGGCTGAAGAGGGGGAACTGCTGCTCACGCAGCCAGGTAATCGCCAGGTAGTAATTTTTCAGCTTCTCGGAGCTCTGGTACTCCGCTGGGGTGGCGTAGGCAGTGTAGCTCTGCTGGTAGAGGAAGAGGGGAGACTTGGCACTGGGCGCCCGTTGGCCGATCAGGCTAATTTCCCGGTTGATCTCGTCGCGCAAGTAGGTGGGTACGGTAAAGGTGTAGGTTTCCGCTTCCTGGGTGGTAAACGATTGCTGGCTGACCCCGAACGACTCCTTAACTTGGTTAGGGTCGGGCCGCAGCAGCTGGAGGGCGGTGGCGAGGTAGGCCAGCTCGAGCCGGTTGGCTTCGGTAATCGCGTCGGTCTCGATGCCAAAACGCTGGAGCCTGGCTTCGTAGCGGCTTTTTACCTGGTTGAACATGCCGTGGAGAAAATTCCAGAGAGCGGGGTAGAACTTCTGCTGCTCAATCTCTTTGTAGACAATCGCCAGGGTGTCTTGGTAGACGCCGGCCAGCGCGTCGCTGGTGACAAAGACGGGGAGGTTTTTACCGTTGATGGCGGCGTACGCGTCCTGCCAGTTGGCGGCTTCGCCGGGAAACGGTGCGTCAATAATCGCAAAGCCATGGTCAGCGACAGCGGGCAGGAACGGCTCGACGTCGAGCTTGCGCGAAAAATCCCGGTAGTTGACCACCGCCTCTTTGGCGTTCTGCAGCGGCAGGCTTGGCCCGGTCACCGTCGCCTGGTAGCCGGCGTCCACGGGTTGGTAGTACGAAGAGATAAACTGTTTTTCTTTCTGGAGCGTCTGGGCTTGCCCAGAGAGCTGGCCGTTGGCGGTGGTGTTAGTTGAGGGCGTGGTCGGCAGTACGCCGGGCGTGGTGGCGCTGATCGGCGCCGCCTCATTGAGGTTCGTCGGCACCGGCGCGCGCTGGGATTTAAGCAGCAGCACCAACGCCATGACCGCCGCGATGAGCAGCAGCACGATGACCACGATGGCGATGACGAGGAATAGCTTTTTCTTTTCCATAGAATTAATTAGTTTGCAGTCAGTAGTAAGTGGTATGTAGATGCGGGCACTACAGACTACAGACTATCGACTTGCCGAACATGAGTGTCACTTGCCCGTTGAGCCAAAGCCGCCGGTGCCGCGGGCAGTTTCGGAGAGGTCGTCGGCCGGTTCGAGCTCGGCCCGGACAATCGGCACGATCAGGAGCTGGGCGATCTTGTGGCCGGGCTCGACTCGGTACGGCTCGCTGCCGAGATTAACCAGGTTAACGTTGTACTCGCCGCGGTAGCCGGCGTCGAACACGCCGCCCATGGTGTGGACCCCGCCGTTACGCGGCAGGCTGCTCTTGTCTTTAACAATCGCGGCGTAGCCGTCGGCCAACTCCAGAGCAAACCCGAGGTCAAAAATTTTTCGTTCGCCGGGCCGCAGTTCGTAATCCTCAAGGCTGTAGAGGTCCAGGCCGACATCGCCCGGATGGGCGTAGGTGGGCAGGATAGCGTCAGGGCGGAGCTTCTTTATCTTAATTCTCATGAGGCACTTAAGACAATTTTCAATTATCAATTTCCAATAAATGATCATTTGATCATTGAAAATTCAATGAAAATTGAGAACTGAAAATTGAAAATTAATATCTTTTTTTAAGCTGCTTCACGATAGCATCAAGCTGGGCATAGAGCTGTTCCCGCGTGCCGTTGTTGTCGACGGCATAGGCGGCGGCCGCGACAACGTCTTTTATCTGCTTTTCCGCCTCCGCTTGTTCATCGCGCTGGAACTGCTCAAACGTCTTGCCCGCGTCGTCGGGGTTTTCGCTGCGGGCAACGATCCGGTCGTAGCGAATTTTTTGGTCGGTGGCGATCGAAACGAGGTAAAAGCCCGGGACGTCTTTGAGCTGGGCGAGGTCGGTCGGCCGGCGAATGCCGTCAATGGCGATGAGTGCGGACTGGTCGGCGGCGACGTCGTGGGCGATGACGCCGGCCAGGAGGTCGTCGCCGAAGGTCTGGCGCAGCCCGAGCGACAGGTTCTGCATGTTGGCTCTGGCCTGGGGCAGGTAGAGCCGGTCCAGTACGTCGCGCAGCGGGGTGGAGAAGCGGTAGGTCGGCGCGCCGTGCCGGTCGTGGAGGTACTGACAGGCCGTGCCCTTGCCGCTTGAGATCAGACCGACAAAGCCGAGGATGATTTTACTCATGCGTAACCTCCATTTTCACCGCGCCCTCGTTGGTTCGTTCGGGAATATCCTCGGAAAAAATTGCCGTGAGCTCTTGGCTCCAGTCGGGGTTTTCCTGGTAGAAATCAACTTTGACGCCGGCCGCCTTGAGCATGTCGAGCACCTTCTCGTTGCGGTAAACTTTACCCATCACCACCCGGACAATGCCGCAGGCGATGATGTACTTGGTGCAGTGGATGCACGGGCTGTACTTGGTGTAGAGCGTCGCGCCGACGGTAGTCGTGCCGCCGTTGATGGCTGCCTGGAGCAGGGAGTTGTGCTCGCCGTGAATCGTTCGGACGCAGTGGCCGTCTTCGAGCAGGTGGCCGGCGTCGTTGCAGTGGGGCAGTCCCGGCGGCGAGCCGTTGTAGCCGGTCGAGATGATCCGGTTGTTTTTGACCAGCACTGAACCCGAGTAGAGCCGGTCGCAGGTGCCGCGAGTCGCGATAATCTTGGCGATTGACATAAAGTAATCGTCCCAAGACGGGCGGTAGTGTTGGCGTTCTTCGGGCATGGGGGAGATGGTTTTACGTCCTTAATTTTAACAGATTCGAGCGGCTTTTGGCAAATAACGGATTTAGTCGGTACGTAGCCGCGTAGGCGACAGTTTTACTGTCGATACTTTTTACCGCGAGTAAAACTCGCGGCTACGCGGGAAAAATAAACATCCAACGCGTAGTCGACCCTTTATGGGTCGGTGCAAATGACGCAGAACCATAAAGGTTCTGCTACGCGGTGGTTGGCCGGCTATCGCCCTGAGCTAAAGCTCGGGGCTCACAAACAAAGTCCGCTAAAGCGGACTGTAAGGCAAATCTAGCTCATTTCATCATCTGCCTTTCCCATACCAAAAACCAGCCCTCGCGAGCTGGTTTTGCAGTTGTTCTCGACTAGGCGCTCAAGGTCACTCTGATGCCCGGGCCCATCGAGGTCGTGAGGCTGATATTTTTGAGGTAGACGCCCTTGGACGAAGACGGTTTGGCTTTACGGATAGTGTCGAGCAGCGCCTGGTAGTTTTCCAGGAGCTGGGAATCGGTGAATGAGACTTTGCCGATCATCTGGTGGATGTTGCCGGTGCCGTCATTCTTGAAGTTGACCTTACCCTTTTTGAGTTCCTCAATGGTTTTTTTGAGGTTGGTGGTAATGGTTTCGTTCTTGGGCGACGGCATCAACCCCCGCGGGCCGAGCACCTTGGCGACGGCCGCCAGCTTAGGCATCATCTCCGGCATGGTCACCGCGACGTCGAACTCAAGCTTGCCGGTCTGCTTGATTTGGTCGATTAGCTCTTGGCCACCGACCACGTCGGCGCCGGCCGCTTGAGCCTCTTTTTCCCGGTCCGGCGCGACGAACGCAGCGATGCGTTTGGTTTTGCCGGTGCCGTGGGGCAGACTGACGGTGCCGCGCACCTGCTGCTCGCCTTTCTTCGGGTCAATGCCCAGGCGGAGGTGAACCTCGACCGATGAATCAAACTTCGTGGTTGCAGTGGTTTTCACCAGCTTGATCGCTTCTTCTACGGAGTAGCTTTTGTTTTTTTCAACTTTCTTTACTGCCTCCTGGTACCGTTTTGAACGGGCCATAGGGTATCCTTTCGTGGTAGTAACGAGCCGGCGCGCGCCGTCTCTCCCACCGGTTAATGATTTAATCAATCGGAATGGTTCGGGCTGGTACGGGTTTGAACGCGTCGTTTTCTTGGGCGATGTAGTCGTAGCAGCTCCGGCCAGGGTCGTAGGCGATGCTGCCGTAGGAGTAGGGTGAACTCTCCGGCAAGTTTTTATTCGAAGTCTCAAACTCGGCGCAGAGCTGGTAGGACTTCGCTCCGGTTACCTGGTACTCGTACGACGCGCCGGTCTTGGGGTCAGCAGTCATCAAGCTCGGCTGCGAGGTATTTTTGAGCTCGTCGAGCGAAGCCGGTAGCGCGCCCTTTTCCCAGTAGTAGCTGTCAACGGCGTAGCGAATACTGGTCAGGTCGTTGGCGCGCCGGTTATCGTAGGAGCGCACCCGGGATTGGAGGGGCGAATCAACGATGAAAAAGGCGCCGACGAATGAGACGACCATGATCGCGCCGGCAGCCCCGGCCAGCGTCTTGGGCAGTTTTGAGTCGGTCAGCGCGCTGGTTGATTTGAGCTCGAGGCCGTAGTAGACGAAAACCCAGCCGACGATGATCAGAATGGTCGCGCTCTTGAGGAGGAACCGCAGGGTGAAGTCGCCGTCGAGCAGCCGGAAAACCGTGGTGACGAGGTCGCCCAGCGCGATGGCGATGGTTAGGAACAGAATGATGTAGGTAACCCAGACCCGAATTTTATTGCCCGCGTCGAGCGTCCGTTTTTTCAGGGCGGTTCGCACCAGCCAGCCGAACAGGTAGAAGAGGGGAGCGGCGATCAAGAGGCTGGCCATGGAGAACTTAAGCGAGCCCTGGTTAAACGGCGAAAAGACCGATCCGTAGGCGACCTCTTGGGGAAACCATTTGTTGATGTACTGAAACCAAACACCGCCGATGGCGAACGCAGTAATCCCGAGGGTGAAAAAGAGGGTGAGGTACCAAAAGAGTGCCTTTGGTCCTTTGACCGTTTTGTCGACAGCCGGTGCCGGCTGTAACGGTGAGCGTTGTTCCTCCATATGGTTTTGGCTTAGGTGAGTTAGTTTAGTTGATGACTTCAAGACCCATTTGTTTCGCGGTGCCCTCGATGATGCGCATCGCGCCCTCAATGTTTTTGGCGTTCAGGTCGGGCATCTTTCTTTCGGCAATTTCCTTGATCTGCGCCCGGGTCACCTTGCCTACTTTCTTCTTCAGTGATTCGCCGGACCCTTTCTGGATGCCGGCTGCCTTTTTGAGCAGCTCAGCCGCCGGCGGCGTCTTGGTGACGAAGGTGTAGGTCCGGTCCTCATAGACGGTGATCTCAACCGGGGTGAGGTCGCCGTGGTTGTTCTTAGTCCTTTCGTTAAACTTCTGGCAGAACTCGGCGATGTTTAAGCCGTGCTGACCCAGGGCCGGTCCGACCGGCTGGGCTGGCGTGGCTTGTCCCCCCATAATCTGGAGCTTAATGATTGTCTTTACCTTTTTAGCCATAGCTGTCGAAAAGTTACGAGTAAAGGTGACCGATATAACCTACGAATGGATACGAATGATACGAATTGACGAAAAGCGCTTACTGTTTATTCGTTGCATTCGCATAATTTGCATTCATTCGCATCGGCTAAATTTTTTTAACTTGGAGAAAATCTAATTCAACGGGCGTCTCGCGGCCGAACATTGAAACCAGTACCTTGATCTTGCCGCGGGTCTCATCAATCTGGTTAATCTTGCCCTCGTAACCCTTGAACGGCCCGTCGTTGATCCGGACCGGGTCGCCGACCGCAACGTCAATCTTAAACGTCGGCTCTTCCACGCCCATCCGCTTCTGGAGTTCTTTAATCTCTTTCATCGAGACGGGCGTCGGCGTGGTGCCCGAGCCGATGAACCCGGTCACGTTGGGCGTGTTGCGCACGACGTACCAGGAGTTGTCGTCAACGGTCATCTCGACCAGAACGTAGCCGGGGAAAATTTTCTCGGTGACCACCTTGCGTTTGCCGTTTTTAATTTTAATCTTTTTTTCAGTCGGAATCAGGACGTTAAAGATTTTGTCCTCCATGTCCATAGACTCGATGCGCTGCTCGAGGTTGCGCTTGACGTTCTCCTCATAGCCGGAGTAGGTGTGAATGACGTACCAGCGCCGTCCCTGTTGTAATGTTTGCTTTGGCATAGTGCCTAGTAGTTTACATCAGTGGCTAGATGATCGCCTCAATCAGCAGGGTGAGGATAAAGTCGATGCCGCCCAGAAAAAAGGCGACGCCGAGGCTGACCGCGATGACCAAGATGGTGTGCTGGATGACTTCTTTGCGCGAGGGCCACACAACCTTTTTGAGCTCTTGCCGTGAAGCCTTGAGGTAGTCAATGGTTTTGGTAATGATATTCATAACCGATGCAAATTTACGAATGAATGCGAATGATACGAATAGCGATACGAATGATTAACACAAGCAAGAAGAATTTTTTGAGCGCCCCCCGCTTAGGGTAAGAGGGGGAACCACGATCAGACTGGCGGGGGAGTTATGGGACAAGCGAAGCCGTAACCCCATCTAACTTCCCCTTAACGTAAGGGGAAGGATACTAGGCAGAGCTTCATTTCGTATCGGCTGGATTTTAAAAAGCCCCCGGGGGCTTTATGTATCTATATGGTACCTCCAGCATACCACAACGGTTTTGAGCCGTCAAGAGGGAAGGTGGTTTTGTTTCCTTTCTCCTCGAACCCCACACCTCTTGGAGTTTAAAAAAGGTGCGGGGTTAAAACAAGGGGGAGGAAATTACCAACGCTCTTCGTCCGCAGCACTATAGTCGAGACGGGGTATTTCTCCAGCAGTTGGTTGGGGAGACGGGCTATAGGTTTCTCTACTCCACTGGGTCAGGCCCCAATAAAATACGAGGATAATAGCAACCGTCGTGATTACAACATAAAGGATAATTTTTGGCGTATACGATATGTGCATACATTTGTAGTTTAGATATCTAAGTTTTTAACGCTTTTCGCATGCGAATGGATGAACTGCTTGCGCGGAGCGACTTCCGAGCCCATCAGGATATCGAAGATCTCGTCAGCCTTGGTGGCGTCGTGGACCGTGACCTGTTTCATGATTCGCGTCTCCGGGTTCATGGTCGTATCCCAGAGTTGCTCCGGGTTCATTTCGCCCAAACCTTTGTAGCGCTGGATGTTGAATTTGATGCCGCCCGCGCTTTCAACCACCTCGCCAGTTTCGGCAGCCTCATCAGCGGCCGCTACTTCAGCCTCTTGTTTTATTGTTTTATTGCTTTTTTTGCTTTCTTTAAGTTTTTCAAACTCTTTCTTAGCCAGCTCAAGCTCGGCGTCGGTGTAGACAAAGCGGACCGCGCTGCCCTTTTGAATCCGGTAGAGCGGCGGCTGGGCGATGTAGAGGTGGCCGGTGCGGATCAGCTCGGGGAAGTAGCGATAGAAGAGGGTCAAGAGCAGGGTGCGGATGTGGGCACCGTCAACGTCGGCGTCGGTCATGATAATAATGCGGTCGTATCGCAGTTTGGTCAGGTCAAACTGCTCGCCGATGTTGGTGCCCAGCGCGATGACCAGCGACTTGAGCTCGTTGTTGGCCAGCATCTTGTCGAGCCGGGCCTTTTCGACGTTCAAAATTTTTCCGCGCAGCGGCAGGATCGCCTGAAACTCGCGGTCACGGCCCTGCTTGGCCGAGCCGCCGGCCGAGTCACCCTCGACAATGTAGAGTTCCGAGCGGGCCGAGTCGCGGGTGGAGCAGTCGGCCAGCTTGCCGGGCAGCATCAGGCCCTCGAGCGCGCCCTTGCGCAGCACGGTTTCGCGCGCCGCCCGGGCCGCCACCCGCGCCTTCTGGGCCAGCAGGCACTTGCCGACGATCGCTTCGGCGTCGCGGGGGTGCTCTTCCAGCCAGGTGTTGAACGAGTCGTAGACGATGCCGTCAACGATCGGTTTAACCTCGGCGTTGCCGAGCTTGGCTTTGGTCTGGCCCTCGAACTGGGGATTGGGCACCTTGATCGAAATGACGGCCGTCAACCCCTCGCGGGAGTCTTCGCCGCTCAAGTTCTCGTCTTTCTCTTTGAGGTAGCCCTTTTTGCGGGCGTAGTTGTTGATACCGCGGGTCAAGGCGCTGCGAAAGCCGGCCAGGTGCATGCCGCCCTCGGGGTTTAGGATGTTGTTGGCAAACGCGAAGATGTTTTCCTTGTACTCGTTGGAGTACTGGAGCGCCGCCTCGACCCGGGTGCCGGCTTCTTCTTTGTCAACGTAGAAAACGTTCTCGTGCTTGGGCTCGATGTGGTGGTTCAGGTGCTTGATGTAGGAAGCGATGCCGCCCTCGAAGTAGAAGTGGAAGGCATCGTCAACGCCTTTTTGCCGCCGGTCGAAAACAGTGATGTGGACGCCCTTGGTTAGGTAGGCTTGCTGGCGCAGGTGGTCGAGGATGGTTTCACGGTCGTAGTCGAGGACGGTAAAAATTTCCGGATCCGGAATAAAGCTGATGGTCGTGCCGGTTCCCTTGGCCTTGCCGATGGCGCTGACTTTTTTGAGCGGCTTGCCGCGGCGGTACTCCTGGACCCAGACCCGGCCGTCACGGCGAACTTCCGCTTTCGTGTACTCGGACAGGGCGTTGACCACCGAAACACCGACGCCGTGCAGCCCGCCGGAAACCTTGTAGCCGCCTTCGCCGAACTTGCCGCCGGCGTGCAGCTTGGTCAGCACAAGTTCGAGCGCCGACTTCTTGGTTTGCTTGTGGATGTCAACCGGGATGCCGCGGCCGTCGTCGGTTACCGCCACCTTCCGGTCAGCCAAGAACTCCACCGTAATGGTGGTACAGAAACCGGCCATCGCCTCGTCGATCGCATTGTCAACCACTTCCCAGATGAGGTGGTGCAGCCCCTCGCCGGCGGTGTTGCCGATGTACATGCCCGGCCGTTTGCGGACCGGCTCAAGCCCCTCAAGTACGGTGATGTCCTTAGCCGAGTAGGAGCTCGGCGCGCTCACTTTTTGCTTGGCGTTCGGCTTCGTTTTGGCTGCTTTTGGAGTGGTTGGTTTGGGCATATCCAGTAGTGATCCCTCACCTAAATACTGGTGAGAGAAAGACCGTTTATTAACAATCATTAGCCTTTGTGGAATGTGGAATAATAATATTTTTTAGATAAGGTGAGGGACTACTACTGGACATAATTTGAAACCAAGAAAAATATAGGACTAAAGCCTATAAAATATGGCTTAATATAGCTACGTTGAGTCAATTTTATCTACTTACAGTATAGCAAATCTTTGAAGTATAGGCAAGGGTTTGAAGCGTAGTAAGTAGTTGGAATGAAACGTGAAAGCTAAAGCCTGAAACCCGCTACGTTTAAGTTACAAGTTCCAAGTAGAAAAGTTTTAACCTTCTGTTTACCCTTTGATTTATATCTTATTACGAAATATGCTATAATTTAAAGGTTTCAATCTCTCGCGCATATGGCCAACGACTTCAACAGCCCGGACCGGATGAGCGACTTCTCGCTCAAGGTGAGCTACTGGTACGTGGTCCACAAGCTGCTGCTTAAAAAGCTGCTGATCAGCGGACTGATCGTGCTCAACGTCGGCTTATTCGGCTACGCCGGGTTCCGGCTGGGCTGGATGATTTTTGTTGACGGGCCGGCGTACGCGGCGGCGTTAAACCAGCTGACCACGCCGCTGATCGATTACTCGACGTTACGGGCCAACAATCACCCCGCTGACCTCGAGCTGGAGAGTTTTGAGGCGCTGCCGATGGCTGATGACCGCTATGATTTCGCCGTGAAGCTGGCCAACCCCAACGACAAACACATCGCCGAGCGAGTGACGGTTCAGCTGGTGAGTGGTGGTGAGGTTGTCGCCGAGAAAACCACGTTCGTCTACCCGCGGATGAGCACCTACGTGATGTTTTTCAACCAGACCGTTCCACCAAACGCCACCGAGCTGCGAATCGCGGCGGTTAACTGGCAGCGGTTCCTCGGGTTTGCCGCCTTTGCCGAGCCGCGGCTGCGCCTCAAGATCACTGACGCCGAGTTCATCCCGGCCGGCAGCGCCAGTGTCGGCAGCAGCTTTCCCTCGAGCATCCTGCGGTTCACCATCAAGAACGAGGGCGCCTACGGCTACTGGCAGGTTGGTACCCACCTGGTGCTGTTGAGCGGCCAGGGGATCGGTGGCATTAACTACCTCGTCGTGGATCAGCTCCGCGCCGGCGAGTCGCGGACGGTTGAGATGCGCTGGCTCCAGCCGTTGCCGACGATTACCGATTTTGAGATTGTCCCCGAAGTTGACCTCATGCATACCTCGTCGTATTTGCCCGTTGAGTAACCGAGGAGATAAAACCCTGCACTTTTTTTCAAAAAGTGTGGGTTAAAAAAAGAGGCCGACGCTTTTAGGTCTGGCCTTTTTTCATTTCTTATGGCGGTTCCTAGCGGACCAATTTGGTTCGGTAAGCAAGCTTACCACCGCACCTGGTGCAGAATGCCTCTCGGCTGGGATCTTCGGGCTGGAGCGTGAGCCACTGTTTGCACCGGCCGCAGCGCAGGGCCCGGGCGGAGAGCGGTGGGAAGAGGGTCGAGCCGCAGCGGCGGCAGAACTGGGGCGGTTCCGCTTCACCCCGGAGCGCCTGCAGCATCAGGTCGTTCAGATCTTCATTGCAGCGGGTGCACCGGCCGCCGCGCACGTGAGCGGTTTTTCCACCTCTTGGGAGGTTGGGTAACGGCAGCCTGATGATGTTATCAGGGCTCTTCGATGTTTCAGACATGGCAATCTCCTTGGAGGAGGGATTTTGCTGGTAAGGTACAACGGATATGAAATGATTCTAAAGAGCAGGTGTATGATAGCGGCTCGCTCAAGGCTTGTCAAGAAAGCCATTTGCCCGATACCTTGACTCATAAAGCAATGTGTGGTAGGCTGGTCTGTTTGCGGATAGTGCTGGCTGGTGAGCTTACTACCCTCGCGGTAGCCGGCTTTCAGACGGAAACATCCGTTTGTTCATTACAAGGTATGGTCGCTTTCAGCGACCGGGGGAGGTTTACCATGAAACCAAGTAAGAGGCTGTACCGATGTACCTGCCGGCTGACAATGGATGTCGTGCCGGAAACGTTGCGGATCGAACATGGCGCGGTGCTTGGCGAAGCGAAAGACGGCGGAGTAACCTTCAGCGATAGACGGCCGGAAGTCATTCGGAAGGTCCAGCTGCTGATTAACCTGCCGCAGTTCGAGAAGGGTGCAGAGTTTGCTAAGCTGCGGTCAACCGTCCGGCAAAGTTTGCAGCAGTTCTACGACGGTGGCGTGGTCAGCATCGAAGTTTTTGCCGGCGCGCTGGCGGGCCAGGTTGAGCTGGTCATCAATCCGGAGCCGTACCACGGCAAGGTTCAGCCCCACTGCCGCGTCATCACGCTGCTCCTGGAGCCGATGGCAGGCTGGAAGCTCTCTCGGCCCGATTTGACCAAGCCCAGTCGGTCTGGCAAGGGGTTTGTCTGTACCTCACTGTTCGAAGGGCAGGTGACGTTGCTTACCGTCACCGATGAGCGAAATCCCGTTTGGATTAAGGAGCTCGTCGTCTTTGACTCCGGCGCCTTCGACCAGCCACTGCAAGCGCTGGCGGTTCGCGGCGTGGTTTCCGACGAGGTGAAGCTCCAGCAGGCGATGTACCTGCTCCCGTTTGACGAACCAGAAGCACTGCCCATTGCCCCGGTTGAGGTCATCGATCTGCCGGTTAGCGACCAACGTGCCGCGGCCAGCAGCCGCCATTCCGCTACCTAAGGGCAGCCATCTCGTTCGTTTCGTTTTTTGTGTCGCTCCTTAGGGTGAGGTTACTATACCTCACCTTTTTTTGAAAATCTTAATTAGGAAGTTCTCTAGAATTTTTTTTAAACTCCATCTCAGCGATTATTTTGTCTTGACAGAGCAAAATTTTTTTGTTATCATTTATTGTTGAACATACCTGCCTTTTTCAGAGACCTGGTCCGGGAACAAGGTTTTTGAAAAGGGCGCGACTGATAGTTTGTGCTTTCGCACGATGGGAAAATTGTGCCCTTTGCTCATTACAAGTGTCTCCGCGTGGCGGAGACGAATCAACACGTCGGTTCAGCAACGGCTGAACAACCCAAAGGAGCCTACCATGAGGTACATCGGCATCAGGCATCGGCGGAAGAGAACCAAAGAGGGCGAGGCACGGCCAACCCAGGTTGCCATGATCGTTCAGGGAAAACGTAAGACCGTCATCTACAACCTTGCCACCGAGCAGGATGAGCTCGATTTCGTCCGGGGGATTTTTCCCACCAAGTACCGGCCGCCGCGACCGGAAGAGACCATCGCCCAGTTTCAGACCTGGCAGATTCGGTGGCGGAAGCTGGACAGAGAGGAGGATCCGGCGAGCTTTTCCAGCTACCACCTGCGGCAAGAGCGCAAGCAGTTCTTCGTCGCCACGGCGGTTCCGGAGAGCTTCGACGGACTCCAGCCCGGCGACGTCGTCAGCCTGGTGCTCGGCAGCTCGGCCGATCTGTTCGCGCTCGCGCTGGCGCGCCGTGGCCAAGACCTTGGCGCGCACGTGCTGCGCCTGACGTCAAACGTCCTCAATCAGCGTCGGCCCTCTGGTCGTGATAAAGAAGAAGACGCCCTGACGCTGGCCGAGCTGGTGCGGGACGCGCCTGACCTCTTCTACGAGGTGCGGCCGCGCGACCTGAAGTTCCTTCGCCTGCGCGAGCTGTACCGGCAGCGGACCGACGCGATGCGCGAGCAGATTAAGTGCTTGCAGCGCATCGAGAGCTCCAGCGTCGGCCGAATCTTTTGCACGCTTGACGGCGGCTACCCGGAAGGATCGCTCAAGATCCTCTCCGATTCGGAAAAAGCCAACGACCTCATCCTTCAGGGTTTGACCGAAGAGCGAGACCGCCGCGAGCGTACGCTCACCAAGGCGGTTGAGGAGCTCGACGTCTACACCTGCCTCTTCGAGCCGACCACCGGCTGCGGACCAATGCTCTCGGCCAGCATCATCACGGCCATCTCCGACATCCGCCGCTTTCCCACGGCGGCCAAGCTAAAAGCCTACTGCGGCGTTCACGTGCTGCCCGACGGAAGCTTTCCCCGGCGCCGGAACGACGAAGCGTCCAACTGGTGCGACGCGGCCCGCAGTGCGCTCTGGCTGCTCTCTACCGAGCAGTTCGTCAAGCGTCCCAACTCGGCGTGGGGCCAGAAGCTCCGCGGCTACAAGGCTGCGCTCCGCCAGCGCCACCCCGAGGTGGAGGAGAAGCTGAACAAGAAAGGGGAGATGAAAAAGTTCTACTCCGATGCCCACATCCACAAGATGGCGTGCTGGCGGACGGCGACACGCTTCGTCGAGTGGCTTTTCCGCGAGTGGTGGCGGCTCGAGGAGCGGCAAGCCGAAGAGCAGCAGCGCGCGGCAGCGTAGCCGCAGCTGTTCAGTAAGTAAGAGAAACGAGGGGTTATCTGCGTCTCGACGCGACATCTCACGTGTTTCTCACTTGATTGGGAGGAGGGGATACTCGTTCCTCCTTCCTCACTTTTCTTCGTTATTTAATCCTTTTGATTGGTAGAAAGACGACACTATCCGTGTCATAGTTGACGAAGCTCGTGGTGTCTTTCGCCAGCGTTACGCATACCTGCGTAGCGCCTTTTCTCGGGCAATAAGTGGTTACTCGTTTTTCGAGAAAAGGCGCGAGACTTCCTGTGTGCTTTTTAGCAAGACCGATAGAGCGCGTCTTGAGTGGACGATGTTCGGGGTGTCTTAAGTGACGGCGAGCTACGTGTCCACCCTCCTGGCGGCGGAGTTCTAACCCCGCCGCCAGGAAATCCTTGTACCTTACAGCAAAAAAGAGGCGGTAGACGACTGGCGGAATGTCAACTATTTGACGACCCCGTAAGTGTCCGCCGCCTCCCAAGTTTTGGCAGACGACAGCAACTATGTCATGTAGCGACGATGGTTGCTTTGTCTGCCTCCTGTTCTAGGGGTGGAACGAGCGTTGCCTTGTCTCAACTAGACGAGTGCGTTGGTGTTTCACCCACCCATTCACCACAATGAATGGGCCTTTTCCCGGGCGGCTTACGTCAGTGGTTGGCTGTTGCGGAAAAGGCGCGATGGTCGATATGTGTCTGAGCACGAAAGTTTCTGTGTGCCTTGAAGTGGACGAGTGATCGGATGTCTATAAAGACGAGCGACCGTGTGTCCACCCTCCTGGCGGCGGAGTTCTATCCTCGCCGCCAGGGACCTGTTCTTTTACCTCGCCAAAGTCGCTTCGCGTGAGCACAGTGACGACGGCGGGTTGAAGCAAAAAGGAGGCGGTAGACGAACGACCTCGTGTCAGTTATCTGACGTGTATGGAGGTGTCCACTGCCTCTCAAGTCTTGGCAGACGAAGGTGTGGGTGTCGTGTATCGACGATTGTTTTCTTGTCTGCCTCATGTTCTTTGGGTGAAACGAGTGGTGTAGTGTCTTCAGTAAGGGACGATTGTATTGTTGTTTCACCTACCCATTCACTGCGGTGAATGGGCCTTTTCCAGAATAGCCAAGGCTTCGGCGCTGGATCCCCGATCAAGTCGGGGATGATGGTATTGGCTACTGCGGAAAAGGCGCGACAACGTGGATGTGTTTTAGCACGACCAGCCCGATGCGCCTTGGGTGGACGAGTGGTCGGGTGTCTATAAAGACGACCACTCGTCTGTCCACCCTCCTGGCGGCGGAGTTCTAGCCCTGCCGCCAGGAACCTGTTCTTTTACCTCGCCAAAGTCGCTTCGCGTGAGCACAGTGACGACGGCGGGTTGAAGCGAAAAAGAGGCGGTAGACGAGCTAGTCAGTGTCAATTATTTGACGAGTTAGGTCTTGTCCGCCGCCTCTCAATTTTTTGGTGGACGATGCTAGCCATGTTCTGAAAATGAAAGAACGAATGGCACGGTGTCCGCCAATCAGCAGCGCACCAGTTTGGGCGCTGCTTTTTTATTAACGCGATACGAAAAATACGAATTCCATACCTGCCCGCCATTAACTTCACTTTTCATTGTTCAGGCGTTGGCAGGCGGGCGAATGCTATGAATATTATTGCGAGCTCATTGCCAATCGCAAATGGCAAATTGAGCAAGCGATGAGCGATATGCGATTCGCCATTTGCCATACCCTCTTGACACTATGTATCCTTTTGTTATACTGCTATTAGCACTCGAATATCGAGAGTGCTAATACCTAACAGGGATTGGAGCAAAGATTCCTACCTACTCATTCATTAATCTTGGCTTAATTTAAAAAAAACGTCCCCATCTTTCTGTACTGTCTAAAAAAAATACAGAAAGGTGGGGACTCCAAAATTTTGATTTTTGCATTTTGATTTTTGATTTTATGATGAATGACCGTCAGCAAGCGCTCTTGCGGACCATTGTTACCGACTACATCAGGACGGCCCAGCCGGTCGGCTCCCAGCTCATTGCCGAAACCGGCCGTTTTAAGTTGAGCCCGGCCACCATTCGCAACGAAATGGTTGAACTCGAGTCCAGCGGCTACCTCCGGCAACCGCACACCTCGGCCGGCCGGGTACCGACCGCCAAGGGCTACCAGTTTTATGTTGATCATTTTTTACAGGCTGAGCCGGTTTCCCGCAGCCAGGAACGGCAGCTGACCGCCGCGGTTACGGCCGCCGATCGCGGAGAGCCGGATCAGCTCAAGGCGCTGGCTAAAGCGGTGGCGGATCTCGCGGACAACGCGGTCTTCGTCGGCTTTTCCGCCTCGAACCTCTACTACACCGGGCTATCCAACCTGTTCTCGCAGCCGGAGTTCGTTGAGCATGACTTGGTCCGAAATCTTAGCGAGGTCATTGACCACCTCGACCGCGTGGTTGATGAAATTTTTTCCGTTATCAACCAGGTTGACGTGATGATCGGCGACCGCAACCCGTTCGGCCACGACTGCAGCGCCATCGTCGCCAAGTACCAAACCAAGACCGGCGAAGGACTGCTGGGCATCTTGGGGCCGATGCGGATGGACTACCAGAATAATTTGAGTTTAATTCGTTACAGCCTGACCTTAGTTCGTGGTAGCTAAAGCTTATGACTGAAGAAACTAACCAACAGCCCAGCCTCGACGATTGTCAGCAATCGCTGGCCGTCAGCCAGCGGCAAGCCGAAGAGTATCTGAACGGCTGGAAGCGGGCGAAAGCCGACTACTTGAACCTCAAGCGCGAGACCGAGCAGCGTCAGGCGGAGTTGTTCCAGTTCGCTACCGCCGGGCTGCTGGTTGAGCTCTTGCCCGTATACGATAATTTGAAAACTGCCTGGCAGCACGTGCCCGAGGCTCTCCGGTCGGCCGAGTGGGTGGTCGGCTTCGAGCACATTAAAAACCAGCTCGGCGAGCTGCTCAAGCGTGCCGGCATCGAAACGATGAAAACCGTCGGCGAGCCGTTCAACCCCGACTACCATGAAGCGGTGGCGCACGAGCCGCGGCCGGGCGTCGCGCCCGACATTATCTTTGAAGAAACAGCGGCCGGCTACCTGCTGCACGGCAAGGTGCTGCGGGTGGCTAAGGTAAAAGTCGCCCAGTAACTTTAATTATTTATAAGAGGAAACATACTATGAAGCTAGTTCGATGGACGCCATTCTTTGAGCCGTTTGAAGAGATGGAACGGGCGATGGAAGAGTGGCAGAAGACGTCGAGCCAGGGCTTTGTTCCGGCCGTTGACGTCTATGAAACGAAGACCCACGTGGTCGTCACCT
The DNA here is from genome assembly GCA_001817495.1 of Candidatus Buchananbacteria bacterium RIFCSPHIGHO2_02_FULL_56_16. GTDB lineage: Bacteria > Patescibacteriota > Patescibacteriia > Buchananbacterales > UBA6539 > 2-02-FULL-56-16. The sequence goes on along the minus strand of MHIL01000006.1, from coordinate 5,544 downwards.
CGCCGCTGGCCGGCGTTGATCCCAAGGATGTTGACGTATTGATTGAAAACGATGTGCTGACCATCAGGGGTGAAGCGCGCCGCGAGTCGGAGGTCGACGAGAAGAGCTACTACCGCAAGGAGGTCCACTCGGGCAGCTTTTTCCGCTCGGTCGCGCTGCCGGCGCACGTCGTCGCCGACGCGGCGAAAGCCGAGTCGCACGAGGGCATGCTCACGATCACCATTCCCAAAGCGCCGGAGTCCAAAGCCAAGAGCGTGAAGGTGACGGTTAGTCCCGGCAAATCTAAAGGATAGTACCGAAAACTAACCTAATGCCCCCCCTCTTAGGGTAAGAGGGGGAACCACGATCAGGCTGGCGGGGGAGTTACGGGACAAGCGAAGCCGTAACCCCTTCTAACTTCCCCTTAACGTAAGGGGAAGGATACTGCGTTAGATCTTTGCCAAGAAAAAAACTGCTGGTGGTTAGGGCCAGCAGTCGGGCGCAGCGCCGGGCGGATAGACGATGAAACCGCGGTCGTGGGGGTAGCCAACCGAACGGGCGGCTTGAACCTCGGCGGCACTGGCCACCGCGATCGAACAACCGTGATCGAGTAACTTCCGGCGGTCAGCGAGGGGAATGAGGTGAGGCGAAAGAGCTACGTAGTTGAACCAGCAGTCGAGCCCTGATCGTTGGAGGGCTTCATAGTCGGCGATAAACTGCTCTGGGGCGAGCGTCACGGTTCGTATCCCTCCTCTCTGCTGTTTTGTTCCGTTACCCGTATCATAGTACCCTGTTCCCTTTTTGTAAACGGTAAACCAATCCTTTGTTTAAAACATCATTAACCAACCGGTAATAAAACGATTATATGGGAAAAATTTTAGGCATTGACTTAGGTACCACCAACTCGGCGGTGGCGATCATCGAGGGCGGTGAGCCCAAGGTGCTCGAGAACGCCGAGGGCGGCCGGACCACGCCGTCAATCGTGGCGATTAACAAATCCGGCGAGCGGCTGGTCGGCCAGCTGGCCAAGCGCCAGGCGGTTACCAATCCCGAGAATACGCTGTTTTCGATCAAGCGTTTGATCGGCCGGCGCTGGGACGACACGGAAGTTCAGCGCGACGTCAAGCTGATGCCGTACAAAATCGTCAAGTCGGACGGCGGCGTCAAGGTCGCGATGAACGGCAAGGAGTACAGCCCGCAGGAAATTTCGGCAATGATTTTGCAGAAGCTTAAGGCCGACGCCGAAGCCCGATTGGGCGAAAAGATCGACGAGGCGGTCATTACCGTGCCGGCCTACTTCAACGACTCGCAGCGCCAGGCGACCAAGGACGCCGGCGAAATTGCCGGCCTTAAGGTCAAACGGATTATCAACGAGCCGACCGCGGCCGCGCTCGCCTACGGCTTCGAGCAGAAGAAGGGCCAGCAGATCGCGGTCTACGACCTCGGCGGCGGCACGTTCGACATCTCGATTCTCGACGTCGCGGCCGACACGGTTGAGGTCAAGGCGACCAACGGCGACACCCACCTCGGCGGCGACGACTTCGATCAGCTGGTGATCGAGTGGATTATCAGCGAGTTTCGGAAAGACAGCGGCATTGACCTAGCCAAGGATAAGCTGGCGCTCCAGCGGATTAAAGAAGCGGCCGAGAAAGCCAAGATTGAGCTCTCGAGCGCCCAGGAAACCGAGATCAACCAGCCGTTCATCACCAGCGACTCGGCCGGACCCAAGCACTTGGTGATGAAGCTGACCCGCGCCAAGCTCGAGTCGTTGGTCGGCGATTTAGTCCTGCGCACGCTCGAGCCCTGCCGCCAGGCGCTCAAGGACGCCGGTTTTGAAACCAAAGACATCGAAGAGGTGGTGATGGTCGGCGGAATGACCCGGATGCCGCTGGTCCAAAAGAAGGTCGAGGAGTTTTTCGGCCGCAAACCAAACATTTCGGTCAACCCCGACGAGGTGGTCGCGGTCGGCGCGGCGGTACAGGCCGGCGTGCTCCAGGGCGACGTCAAGGACGTGCTGCTCTTGGACGTGACGCCGCTCACCCTGGGCATCGAGACGATGGGCGCGGTAATGACGCCCCTGATTGAACGCAACACCACCATTCCGACCAGCAAGTCGCAGGTTTTCTCCACCGCGGCCGACAGCCAGCCGTCGGTTGAAGTTCACGTCCTCCAGGGCGAGCGGCCGATGGCGGCTGACAACAAATCGCTCGGCCGGTTCATGCTCGACGGCATTCCGCCGGCGCCGCGCGGCATGCCTCAGATCGAGGTGACGTTTGATCTGGACGCCAACGGCATCCTTAACGTTTCGGCCAAAGACAAGGGCACCAATCGCGAGCAGAAGATTACCATTACCGCCTCATCCGGTTTGTCGAAAGACGAAGTGGAGAAAATGCGCAAAGAAGCCGAGTCGCACGCCGCCGAAGACCGGCAGAAGAAAGAGCTGATTGAAACGCGCAACCTCGCCGATACGCTGATTTACACCACCGAGAAAGCCTTGCGCGACGCCGGCGACAAAGTCCCGGCGGCCGACCGCAGCGAGATTGAAGCGAACATCGAAGAGCTCAAAAAGGTGAAAGACGGCGACAACCTCAATGAAATTAAGACAAAAACTCAAGCCTTGAGCCAGGCGGCCCAAAAGATCGGCGCGGCGATGTACGGCCAGGGTCAGCCCGGTCAGCCAGCCGGTGACCAGCCGTCAGCCGACAGCAAAGACAACGTGGTTGAGGGTGAGGTTGAAGACGACGGCAAAGACAAAAAAGACGAGCCGAAGAAATAGTTTTTTTCGGTTCAGAGACGAGGTGCTGCCTCGTCTCTCTCGTCATTAATTATTTAATTCTAAAGCGCTACCACTATGGATCAGCCACCAGCTCCGCGGGACAACCAGCAGATTCAGATTCGCGACGGGTTTTCCGGCGGGGAGTACGCCAATATGATGAACGTCGGCTTCACCAAGGAAGAGTTCTTCATGACGTTCGTCAACCTCTTTCCGCCGACTGCCCGCACCGTCGCCAAGGTGATGACCAACCCGGGCCACCTCAAGCGCATCATCAAGGCGTTGAACGAGAGCCTGCGTAAGTACGAGTCGGCCTTCGGCTCGGTCGAAGAAGCCGAGAGCCCAAAGAGCGAGATCGGGTTCCGGCAGTAGGGCAGCTTCAGTTGGTCAGATTTTTGGTTTGTTGATCGATGAGCAAAGTCGCCAGCGCGTAGCGGGCCAGAATTTCATTCGTCAAGAAATCGTTTTGCGGGCTGACCGTCCGGTCGTTCAGGTACTGGTAGGTTTCGAGGATTTCTTGCGCCCGGTTGAGCAGTATGGGATCGGGATCGTTGTACCGCGTGGTTAGCCGAAAGACCAGGCCGCCGGGCACCAGGAATTCGGCCAGCGGGTCGGTCATCGTCGGGTCGCCGACCGGCAGGTAGATGGGCCGGTGCTCAATGTTTCGCTGCATGAGTTCGCGCAGGAACGCGTTCAAGGCTGTCCGGTCAAAGCCGGCCGGGAACAGCCGCTGGTTAAAGACCGCGTTATCAGTCGGCGGGTCGGTAAAGAGCCGGCCGTGGCGCGACCGGAACTGATCAATCGTCGCCTGATTGCCGACGGTTGGCACCACCGTGACATCGAGACGCTGCTGCAGAACCTGCTGGAAGTACCAGACGCCGAACACGATTGAATCGTTCGGGGTGATAAGGATGCCGTTTGGCTCGACCGAAGCCAGGATGTCCTGGATGAACCGGTGGTTAAGAAAATAGACGTGTCGATCATTAGACGACCAGTTCACCGCCAGGCTGTACAGCGGCAGCGAAACCAGGAGCAGGGTAGTCGCGACCGTCATGAGCTGGCGCCAGCGCGCCGTTTGTTGCTTGAGGAGCGTCAAGAGCAGCCAGACGCCCCCGCCGATCCAGAGACTAAAGATGACAAACGAGGCGAGGTAGAATTTTTCAACCACGAAATGGACGTTTTCATCAAGTATGGTGCCGCCGGTGAGGAGTACCATGAGCGGACCAAAGCCGGCAAACGAGAGGGCTGTCAACCAGCTAAACGTCCGACGTTTTTTAAAAAAGTAAACCAGCCCGGCCAAGCCCAGGATGATGCCCCAGCTAAAGAATTGGCGATAGAGCGAGGTGAAATAGTTTTGAACGTGAGCGACGGCGTTTGGCACGCCAAAGCCGCTGGCAAAGTTTTTTGAGAGCGAGAACGTGCCGAACTCTTGGCGGAAAAATACCGCCAGCAGGTTTGAGAACGTCTCCGGGTTACCCCAGTCGAGGAACGGATCAGCCTTTGAGCGAAGGTAGACGAAGCCATAGATGCCGACGAAGCCGCCGAGCGCCAGCATGATTGCTTTGAGCCCGGTTGTTGACCAAAATATCCGCCGGTTGGTTGCCCAGATGAAGTAGAGCACCGCCGGCAGCATCAGAAGTATGGTATGATGGTTACCAAAGCCCAGCCCGAAGAGGAGCGCGGCCAGGTACAGCCAGCCATTGGCGGTCGAGCCGTTCATTCGGCGTTGCTCCCAGCGCAGGAGCAGCCAGACGATCAGCAGCAGCCAGAAAATGTGCAAGCTGAACACTTCGGCAATAGTCGAGTAAAACCAGAAGAGCCGGCTGAAGGCCAGTGTTACTGCCGCAACCAGCGCCGGACCGACGCTTCCGGTTACCATTTTAGTAATCAGAAAAACCAGCGTGACCGTCCCGGCGGCGGTAAACGCCGAGAAGAGGTTGAGCTGAAAGGCGACGTTGCCCCAGGGTGCCAGCAGCTCGAAGAGTTTGCCGAGCAGAACGTAGAGCGGGTAGCCCGGCGGGTGGGCGATGCCCAGCGTGTGGGCCGCGACGACCAGTTCGGCGCTGTCGCGCGGGTAGATGCTCGGCGCCGCGGTAACGGTGTAGAGGATGAAAACTGCAGTGAACAGCAGGCTGGGCAGGAGGTGACGTGATTGTTTTAGTCGGAGCATAATAGTCCTACCTGCATCGTAGCATATTTCCAATAATGACAAGAAATCAAAAATCAAAGACCAAAAATCAAAGGTACAGCTGGGAGGTTAAAGCTTTGAACTTTGATTTGTAACTTTACATTTTGATTTTTTACTTTCCGTTAATAGTAACCAGCAATACAAAACCGATCCTATGGCTAAAGATTACTATGAAATCCTCGGGGTGAGCCGGACCGCGTCGCCGGCGGAAATCAAGCAGGCGTTTCGCAAGCTTGCCCACCAGCACCACCCGGACAAGCACGGCGGCGACGAGCAGAAGTTCAAAGAAATTAACGCCGCCTACCAGGTCTTGAGCAATCCCGAGAAACGCCGGCAGTATGACCAGTTCGGCCCGGCGTTTGAGCAGGGCCATGGCCAGCCCGGCTTTGATTTCAACGACTTCGCTTCGGCGTTCGGCGGCGGCCGCGGCGGCCAGAATTTTTCCTTTGACTTCGGCGACGTCGGCGACCTGTTCGGCGATCTGTTTGGCGGCGGCTCGCCTCGCTTCGGAGGCGAAGCTGGCCGGTCGCGGCAGCGCAGCGGCGGCCGGACTCGGGTCGGCGCCGACATCGAAGCCAGCCTGACCATCAGCTTTGAAGAAGCC
>MHIL01000005.1:8240-24278 GCA_001817495.1 Candidatus Buchananbacteria bacterium RIFCSPHIGHO2_02_FULL_56_16 | reverse complement strand
GGGACCCCGATGGACATCGGAGTGCCAGATCTCTGAGGACGACCACTCAAAAGTCTTTATTCGGAGAGTCTATTTTTCTACAGTCTTAAAACATGTTCGGACCGACGGCCACCATCACATCCACCAAGTCATCGTCGACCATTTTAGTGCGAATTTCTTTCTCGCTGTGTCCGGCATCGCTTGCGGAGTTTGCCATGACGAAACCAGCACGGCCGGTATTTTTCAGCGCGCTTATGAAAATCTGAATCCAGAGATAGTTGCCGTTGTCGTTGCGAGGTATGCCATACAGAAAACGCGGATCGTCTTTGATACGTTCCTTATCGATACCATTGACGTTGAACGGAGGATTGGCCATCGCGAAGTCGAATTTACCGACAGAACGATGGAGATCTTCGTAGTAGGTATTGCCTTGCCTTATGTCGCCTGATAGGCCATGGATTGCGAGGTTCATTTTGGCTATCCGGACCGTCTGATCCGTTTTCTCCTGTCCGTAAATGGACACTTTGCGAGATGCTTTTATTTTCCCCGCCTGCGTGCCTCGCGCGGGCAGGTTGCCATTCTCGAAATGCCGTTTGATAAACTCCACGGACTGCACGAACATACCGCCGGAGCCGCATGCCGGATCGTAGATATAACCCTTGAATGGCTCGAGGATTTCAACAATGAGCTTGACGATTGAAGTCGGTGTGAAGAATTCACCACCGCCGGACCCGTCAGCAATTGCAAACTTACCCAGAAAGTATTCATAGATTCTACCGAACGCATCACCTTCAATATCATCCGGTATTTGATTGAAATTCCTAAGAAGCGTGATAATGGACCGGCTATCCAGCTTTTGAAACGACTTCGGGAGAATACCGGCAAGCTCTTTGTTTTCGGCTTCGATCTCTTTCATCGCATCATTTACGGCCTTACCCATATCGGTTCCCTCCGGCAACTCTATGAGATATGAAAATCTGGCTTCTTCTGGAACGAATAGCGTGCCTTGCGCGTGGTAATCAGCAGAAGAAACCGGCCGCTCACGAGCAACCGAAGCTCCACCCGCCTTCGCTGAAGCTTCGGCGGGCAAGCCATAACTTTCTTTCTTTTTCTTACGTTCCTCGGATATTTCCTTTTCGGTTTTGCTGAATTTCACGCCAGCGAATTTCAGGAAAATCAAACCTAAAACCGGCTCGGCAAATTCATTGAGGCGCAAAGCCGAATTGGCTCGCATATGATCGGCCGCTTCCCATAGTCTGTCCTCTGGGGCAAGCATTTTCAACTGGTTACATTTTGTAACCACTTCACTTCCTTCCTTATTTAAGCGGTTTTTGAGCACTTTCCAGTAGTTCCTTGGGTCAGCGCTTTGACTCAAAATGCCGACGATGTCCACGACACTAAAAAGCCATTTTTCCGCCTTTCCATCCCAAGTGCGGCGTACTGGCTGGTCTTCAAAGATTGCGATAAGTTTGTTGTTCTCTGTCATATTTTTTAGGTTAATTTGATAATTTCAGTTATCGACAAAATGTCGATGGCTCAATTCCGTTATGCTGTTATTTTCTTCGTTCATAGTAATTTTTCTTCTTTGAAGCTGAAGTGGCTGTTTTTCGAAACAATAACATGATCCATAATTTCGATGCCCATCATCTTTCCGGCATCGGTTAGTCGTTTCGTTAGCTCGATATCATCCTCCGATGGTTTTGGATCGCCGGAAGGATGATTATGAGCCGCTATAATTTGTGCTGCAGAATGTTTAAGAGCTGGCTCAAAGACCTCTCGTGGATGAACGAGGTTCGCATTTAGCGTACCCATTGAGATAGTCTCTTTGTGAACCAGTTGATTTTTGGCATTGAGATATAAAGCCACGAAATGTTCTTTTTTGAGATCTCGCATATCCGAAAGTTGCGCCGCCGCATCCCTTGCGGTGTTTATCACTGGCAGATTGGTATCATTCACTTCCAGCGCGCGCTTGGAGAGTTCAAATGCGGCAAGGAGCGTCGTGGCTTTTGCGGAATCAATGCCGCTTATTTTCGATAGATCATCATATGTCATCTGTAACAGCCGCTTCTTGGAATATTTGGATAAAATTTGCGATGCGATCTCGATGACATTTTTCCCGGCCTTGCCGGTCCGGAGAAGAATTGCCAAAAGCTCGGAGTCCTTCAAATTCTCGGCTCCTTTCGCTATGAGCTTCTCTCGCGGTCTATCTGATTTTGGTAAATCCTTTATTTTCATAGTTATTTTGTGATCACGTTATAGTCTCCCTCGTTGCCACCGACCCGGACGTAATCCTCGCATCCATCAACAGAAATTCTCTTACAATTGCAATGTGTAAGTTTTTTATGGGTATTCCAATTCACCCCGTTAGACATGTTAAATAGTTTTTTAATCGTGTCTTAATATATCGTTTACCCTAAGCAGTTTTCAAATTTTTTTCTCTATGAGTCGCATCTTGCTGGTTTAAGCAAGCTTCATAATAAACCAAGTCCATGGGTAAACGATTCTTTGTTGACACGATCTTCCCTGTTTTATGCATTTTCAATCTTTCCACCAAGTCATTGGTATAACCAGTGTAAAATTGATTGTCCTTTTTACTTTGTAAGATGTAAATGTACTACATATCTAACGGGGTGAATTTAAAGTTTCTTATATCTCACGCCCCTGCCTTGACCGACTCGTTCAACCAAACGCAAAGCCACCAGTCTAGCGAGAGATTGTTTTATAGTCACTTGAGGGACAGAACCATTGAGACGTTTGTCGATTTTCGCCACACCCAAAGTTTCGTCGTCTTTTAGGATAGCGAAAACCTGTTCTTGTCTTTCAGACAAAAGTTTTTCCGGCTGTTCGGCATTCATCAGTTTTCGAGCAACATCGCCTTGAGTCAGCAATGCATCAAGCAAAAAATTTAGCCACGGCGTGATATCTTCATTCTCCGTTTTGTGATTGTTTTGTGTTGCTCGAAGCGCGAGATAATAACTGTCCCCGCGTTCCTCGATAATTTCGTCAAGCGAAGCGTATGGCACATAGGCATAATCATTGCGAAGCAAAAGCAAGTTTGTCAGAGCACGACTAAGACGGCCGTTACCATCCAGGAACGGGTGAATAGCCAAAAATTCAAAGACAAAGTTTGCAATGATAAGCACGGGATGGAGTTCTTTCTTTTCCAGCTCCTGATTTGTCCAATCAATAATCGCTTCCATTTCCGGCTTTACCAGATAGGGTTTTGTCGGATTAAACAGGACAATCTCTTCGCCTCTCTCATTTTTCATAATCACTGCATTGTCGGAATCTTTATACTTGCCTCTGTGTGACTGATCCTTAAGAGAAAATTGCAGAAGTATGCTATGGAAATGCAAAATATTATTCTCGGTCAATTTAAGCGTGCGATAGTGATCAAAAACTCTTCCGAGTAAATCGGCATAACCAGCGACTTCTTGTTCATCACGATTTTTAGGAGGATTGGATTTCAGACCGCGCAAAAGACGAGCCACTTCCTCGTCGCTCATTTTTGATCCTTCAATACGGGTTGAAGCGCCGGTAGACGTAATGATCGCCGATAATTTTAACCGGCCCAAAATTTGCGGGGAGAGTCGCAGACTGCCATGCCAAAGACCCTTGAACTCGTCAATTTTAGCAATTTTACCAAGAATCTCCTGGCTTAGTTTTATTCGTTTGTTGAAGGCGTTGTCACTCATATTTTTCCTATATCTTGATAGTATATTGATAACTACATACAATTATATACGAAAGCATCCCAGTAAGTCAACCAGCTACTATGTCAGTGTACTGATATAGAAAGCTAAGAGATGTATTTTATCCCTAAAACAAAGGGATTTTATTGATATTTACTAAATGAGTTTTGGTCTCACTTGGGCGTTTCCGTAATGAGGCACTTTTGTATCATTATAGAAAAGCGGGCTGGAAATGAGCTTTAACCTAACGTCCAGTTCAAAAACCGACATTTTGTCCAATTAGATCGCTGTAGTGGACAAAATCGGTACTTTTTATCCAAAATGCATAGTTAAATCACTGTACTATGCAAAAAAGGGATTTTTAGCATAGTACAGTATAGTAAAAAGGAGAAAGTCGGATGTAAACAAAGTAGGCCGGTTTGCTTATATCTGGCAGAGCAATGTAAACAAACTCAAAAAAGTGATACAATAAATCCAACAGTTGAATAAACGCCTCACGAGGTAACCTGAAAGGCATTCCGAGTTCAAGGGCTCGCGATCTAACGTCACGTTTTGTGATTACGGATCGCGAGCCTTTTGTTTAACTGGACAATGAATATGAAAATGAAAAAAGTCGCACTCGATCCGGAACGTGCGCCTTTGGTACGAGGTAAAACTGACCGACAAGATCAAGTTTCAAGAGATGATTTTTCCGGAAGGCGTTTTGTACGACTATTCAGCATTTGGAACCACAAAAACAGCCGATATTTACACGCTAAAATCGCTAATTGATGCTCAAAATTCTTGGCGCCCCCTGTAGGAATCGAACCTACATCTTAGGCTCCGGAAGCCCACATTCTATCCGTTGAACTAAGGGGGCACGCGCCTCCGATATGAGTCGTCCGGTCATCCGGTTATACAACCGGACAGGTTCGACCGGGTCCGCCTCTGGCGCAGAACCTACAGTCCGCCGGCTGGCGGAGTAGAAACCACTTGCTCCCCGCCCGCCTGACGCCTCTGGCGCAGAACCTACAACCCACAGCTCCGGAAGCTGATGCTCTATCCAGTTGAGCTACAGTGACTTAAGTGACTGTCTCGCAAAGTACCCCCGGCAGGATTTGAACCTGCAACCTAGCGGGTAGAAACCGCTTGCTCTATCCAGTTGAGCTACGGGGGTAAGCAGGAAAGCGATTTTATTTTTTTGATTTTTAATTGGCAATATCCAGACTATAGCAAAAAATCGGCTTCGGGTCAACCATTGGCTGCGGCAACGGTACCGTAGCGCTTCGTGGTTATTGCCGACGCGTGGCCGAGTTGGGTTTTGACCGCGGATAGGTTGGCGCCGCTCGCCAGCAGCCGGTGGGCGACGGTGTTGCGAATCGTTTGCGGTGTAATCTTTTTCGATAAGCCGACCACAGTGGCGTAGCGGTGAATCAGCCGCTGGATGCTGCGGGGCGTGAGTGCGTCAACCGTCTTACTGCGGGCGCGGTCGAACCGGACGAACAGCGCCGGTGAATGGTCAGCCCGCTTGGCGAGGTAGCGCTCCAGCCAGTAGCGGCTCTGGTTGGTGAGCGCCAGCTGGCGTGGAGTTTTATCAGTCGCGGTGACGGTGAGTGTCGGGCCAAGCGCGCTTCGCTTCAGCGCGGCAAGCTCGGCCACCCGCAGCCCGGTAGCGAACAGCAGCTCCATTAGGGCTTTGTCGCGCAGTTGAATCGCTTCGGCTTCGCCGGTCTTCTGCGGCGCGGCCAGGAGCGCCTCGAGTTCGCTTGGTCCAAGAATATGGGGCAGGGCAGGGCGCACGGTGAACAGCCGCACCTGCTCGGGCGGCAGCGCCGGCTGCCGGTGCGCGCGCAGGTAGGCGAGAAACGACCTTAAGGCAATGAGGTGGTAGTTTTGGGTCGAATGCTCGAGCGGCCGGCGCTGCCGGTTTGGCTGGCTGCCGAGCCACTGCCGGTAGCGGTCAATTAAGGCCCGGTCAATCTCGCGGGCCGCGGTAATGTTTGACCAGGCCAAGAAGCGCTTCAAATACAAGTGGTAGTTGCGAACCGTCTCGGCTCCGCGGCCGTGGACGCGCTCAAGCTCGTCGAGCCAGCGGTTGATTTGAGTTTTGATAGGGGACATATATTCATTTTACGACGCAAAGCAGTATCTGTAAAATAAGCTTTTAGCTGTTAGCTTTTAGGGTTATAGAAAGCTGTATTTATCGCACCATTAACAGCTTAAAGTGATAATTTCTAGTGTAAATATTTGACAAATTAATAGAAGTATGATATATTATATTTAGCTCTAAAATGAGCTAAAAAATCAAAAAGGAGGTTTATTAAAATGGGAAAAGGTGCACGCGGACAATGGAAAAAGCGGGCTCGCGCCGAGTTTTGGCGCAAAATCACAGGAATCAGCTCCCGAGAGCATAAGGAGGCGTTGGCGAAGAAAGCCGCAAAGAAGAAGTAGCCACCTAGTAACATTACTTGATCCTTAGTTCGCCCCTACTGAAATCTGGTAGGGGCTTATTTTTTTTAGCTGAATTTCATGTTTCGTTCAGTTATGCTAATATGTGTTTACTATTAGTAATTGGTAGTTGGAGTAATTTTGGCTAAAATTAGTCAGGAAAAATTTTAACGGATATGGCTGAAAGAGAACCAAGATTCGGCGAAAACTTAAATATCGACCCGACTAATCGTCTTGACGTTCTAAAAGATCAGGAGTTGCCCGATTACCTCTTGCTTGGCCGCCAGGCCCGCGAACTACTGACCGAATCGCTCGAAACTGAAGGCTGGCCAGAGATTCCGGCCGATCTTTCGTCGGTTTCCGATTTATTCGAGGCCGGGCAAGAAACCGTTAACGATCGCTGGGGAAAAAACGTTTCCGGCTTGGTTTCCAGCCAGCTCGATCAGTGGAATAATGACCTGCCGGATACTGAAGAAACAAAAGAGCTGAAGGAAATGCTTTCTGACAAAGAAAGCTTTTTTGAAGGGTTTAAAATTCAGGAGTTCGACGTTTTGGAATCCCTGCGCCAGCATTTGCCCGAGGCCTGGCGCGGTTTGATTGTGCTTTCTTCCGAACGCCAGCTGGCCGTCGTCGAACTGCTGCGGCACTGGCAGGGAGAAATTTCTGACCGTACGCTAAACGAGATGGGTCTTGGCCGGGAAGAACTGGCTTTGATTTTGGATCTGGCCGGCAAAGTAGGCAAGTATGTCGACCAAGCCTACGTTAAACAGCTGGAATTGGCCGATGCCCCGGGCGGCTCGGTCAAAAGTCCGTTGGGCGACCAGTTAGGCGCGAGCCGGCTCTATGACGTGCCCAATGCAGCGGGCAGCGGTCTGGACATAAAAACCTACGGCCAGGTTTTTCCTTTTGAGTGGTCTAAATTAACCGGTCACCTCAACACTACCGCCGACCAGGTTGACCAGCAAGTCAGCGACCATACCCTGCCGCCGTCATATGCCGGGCTGCCGGACTACCTTCGGCAGATGGCGGAAGCCTACGGCTCGGACCAGACCGATCCGGATGCCGTTTTGGAACAATGGCGGGAGCTGAACCGATCACTGCGGCAATTGGTCGAGAGCGGCTGTCCGCTGGTGGTTCTACCGCAGCGAATCAGGTCAACGGCCGCCAACAAAGTGAGCTGTGAAATCAGGCTGGCATTTATCACCGACGAACACCGCCAGCTGTCTCTGGAATTGTCGGCCGCCCGCGAACGAGCGACAAAAATTAATGAAGGTTACAGAGACGTTTTGGCCGACAAACCGGACATCCCCCCGGTCGTGGCCACGTTTGAGCCGTTCGCGTTTGGTCCCAACCTGTACTGCAATATCTCCGCTCAGCAATCGGAAGAAATTCATTTCGTTCACACCAACGTGGTCAAAGAGCTGGCGATCTCCGACGAACTGCCCGCCCTGGAAAAAATGTTTGGCGTGACCGCCGGCCCGCACGACCTTGACCAGTACGTTCACGACGCGGTCCTGATCACCGCGAACCACGAGACCGCCCATTCGTTGCTTTTTAAGCTCGATCCCTCAGTCAACCAGCGGACGGGTACGAGCCGGCCGAGTTTTATCCTTGAAGAATTAAAAGCCGAAAGCAGCGGCCTAAAGCTGGGTAACGAAGCGGACCAGCCAAACGAAGCCTACGACAAAAGATTGAAGCCGCTCTTGGGAACACTTTGCAGCTATTTGACCGGCTCAAGCCAGCCGGGAACGTTCGGCGAACGGTACTATCGGACGGCCACGGTCCTGTTGAACCGTTTGTTTGACGCCGGCGCGATTATAAAAGACCATGACCGTTATCGGATTGCGGACGCCCGGCGGGGCATTGAGGACATCACCGAGCTCTCCAATGAAATCATCGACTTGTACGCGGATCCGCGCACCACTCCCGACCACGTCGACCGTTACGTTGAAAAATTATTGACGAGGGCCGACAATCCCCAGATCGCCGAATTTATCGAAAAATTATCGCAATGACTCAAACGTAATTAATCAATAAACGTTAATGGTATGAGAGAAAGACAAGGCGCGCCTCAAAGTCCCGAAGCCGACCAATTCTCTCCGCTGATGGAGCGGATGGTCACGTCAGTCAAAGGAATGAACATTGAATCCCTGCGGACTGCCGAAGCCATGGCCGACAAAAACGCATTTAAGATTACCGTCACCGACCGGGAAGCCTGGAATGACCCTGAGAACTCCGAACAGCTGCGGCAGTTCCTGGGCCAAACAACCTGGGAAGCTTTTTCCCAGCGAGAGGGCGGGCCTGACTATGATCCGGCTGACGCGGAACAGCGGGACGAAACCCTGGATATTATCACTACCGGGGACCTGTCCGAGTCGGATGAAATTTTTGTGGCCGCTGACGGCGAACGGGTCGTGGGCTATATTACCACCAGCCGCGTGGAATTGCCGGACGACAAAAAAGGTTGCGTGCTCGGTTTGAGCGCGGTCAACAAAGAATTTCGCAGTAAAGGAATCGGCCGGGAACTGTATGATCGCCTGTTTGCCGAAGGTAATTACGATGCGATTTTAGGTTGTTCAGCCACTCCGGCCGCCATCAAGACCCGCCTGGCTTTGGGCAAGAAAAACGGCTATGAAACGTATTTTTGCGGCTTTAAGGACGGCAATTACGGCGACCGCGGCAGCGCCGAAGAACAGGAACGGATTAAAATGCTGACCGAAAAAACCCGCGAGCCGTACATTCATTCGGACGTAACCATACCGCCGGACCAGATGCCGCAGGACTTTATCATTTTAAGGGAAGGCGAAGGCCTGCCGCCCATCACCAGGGCTGACGTCGACTTGTCCCGGCTGGACCGCGGTTTAGCCGAGACATTCGACAAACACCTGTTACCAACCCAGGAAAAGATGCCAAAAGACACCGTCTATGGCGTGTTAATCAGTCAAAAGAAAGACTGATTTACCTAAATCAAAAATGAGCAGACTACCGCCAGCTTACTACTGGCGGTTTTGTTTGTGGTACAAAAGGCCTTTCTAAAAGCTATCAGCTGAAAGCTATAAGCTCTCTTGTTTGACACGGCTTCTCATCCGTGCTATTTTAATAAATACTAATTTGTTAGACGGCTTCTCGGCCTTGCCGTTGGTCACGGCTCGCTTGGATGCCGCCACAGGGAGTTACCATGCTCGACCGAAAAAAGAAAGAGAAAATCATTACTAAGTACAAGACTCACGAGTCCGACACCGGCTCCTCGCAGGTTCAGATCGCCATTCTGACCGAAGAGATTAAGGAGCTGACCAAGCACCTGAAGACCCACAAAAAAGATTTTTCTTCCCGCCGTGGATTGCTGCGCAAAGTCGCGGAACGTCGACGGCTTTTATCGTACCTTCACCGGGAGAACGCGGCCGAGTACGACGCGCTGGTCAAAGACCTCAAGCTCAAGGTGGCGGCGCCGCGTTCGGCCGAAGCACCGGTGATTGAGGAGGTTGCCGTGGTCGAGGCTGAAGCTGAACCGGAGACGCCGGCGGAGGAGTAGCCAGTGAAGAAGTAAGTCAAGATAAGTCACGTCGTTCGCGAACGACGTGATAAGTCCAGATAAGTGAGCCCGCTTCGCTCGCGAAGCGTGGCGAGTAAGTCCAGATAGAGTCAAGATAGAGTGGGTAAGCGAGACAAGTTTGCGAGCTTGTCACCTTGGCCGCTTGCCAGCTATTACTAAATCACCATTATGATCAAACATCGAGAGCAACGCGTGGGGATCTTCGTCGACGTGGCCAACATGTACCACTCGGCCAAAAATCTCTACAGCGCCAAGGTTAATTTCAAGGAAGTGCTCAAGACGGCCACCGCCGGCCGTAAGCTGATTCGGGCCATCGCCTACGTGATCCGGTCCGAGTCCGAAGAAGAGAAGGCGTTTTTTGAAGCGCTCGACAAGCAGGGTTTCGAAGTTAAGCGCAAGGACCTGCAGATTTTTCCCGGCGGCATGAAGAAAGCCGACTGGGACGTCGGCATCGCGGTTGACGCGATCAAGCTGGCCGACCGCCTCGACAGCATCGTCCTGGTTTCCGGCGACGGCGACTACCAGCCGCTGGTGCGCTACCTCCAGGAGAACAAGGGCTGCCAGGTCGAGGTCATCGCCTTTAGCCGAACCACCTCGTCGCGGCTGGCCGACATGGCCGACGACTTCACCGACCTGTCGCTCGACACCCGGAAGTTTTTGATCACCAGCGACGCCAAGAGGCTCAAGATTATTCCCGACTTGAAGCGCCTGACCCAGCGGCCGCCCGAATCCGACCAGCCTCATAAGAGTACTTCGTAATATCAGACTTTAACTACATTAACGCTGATGTGCGCCTGAAACGTTGTTAGTAGCTACCTGGAGATCAACCCTGGCCTCAAGGCAGATACTAGTAACGTGAACCGGCAGATCAGCGAAAGGGACATTTTGCTATGGCAAAACAAACGTTCCAGACTGATTTTGCCGGTCAGAAGTTAATCATCGAGACCGGCGAGCTGGCCCAGCAGGCCGGCGGTTCGTGCACCGTGCGCTTTGGCGACACCGTCGTGCTGGCGGCGGCCACGATGGGCGGCATCCGCGAGGGCATTGATTTTTTTCCGTTGTCGGTTGACTACGAAGAGAAGCTCTACGCCGCCGGTAAGATCAAGGGCAGCCGCTGGATTAAGCGGGAAGGCCGGCCCAGCGACGAGGCGATTCTGACCGCCCGGCTGGTTGACCGCGCCATTCGGCCGCTGTTTCCCAAAGAGATTAAAAACGAGGTTCAGGTCATCCTGACCGTTTTGTCGTTTGACGCGGTTAATGATTCCGACGTCCTCGGGCTGATTGCCGCCTCCGCCGCGCTTGCGCTCTCGCCGATTCCCTGGAACGGGCCGCTGGCCGGTTTGCGGGTTGGCCGGGTCAACGATGAATGGCTGCTGAACCCCTCCTTTGAGGCCCGCGACAAGAGCGACCTCGATCTGGTAATCGCCGGCAAAGACAGCAAGGTGCTGATGATCGAGGCCGAGGGCCGCGAGGTACCCGAAGACGTTGTCTACGGTGCGGTTGATTTTTCCGTCAAACACCTGAACAAATTAAGCGCGTTCATCAGCGAGGTGGCGGCCGCCGCCGGTAAGCCGAAAACGGCGATCACCGCGCTGACGGCTCAAGCCACCGATGAGACGCCGGAAGCGCAGCGTGAGCTGCTCGATAAAGCCCAGCGCTGGATTGAAGCAAACGTCCCGACGGTCCTCTTTGACAAAACGCTCAAAACCAAAACCGAACGGTACCAGGCGGTGGCCGGCGCAAAGCTTGCGCTCTTGGCCCACCTCGAGCAGGAAGGCATCGGTAAAGACCGGCGCAAAAAGGCGCTCCCCCTCATTGACCAGTTCATCGAGCAAACGGTAACCAAGGCGATATTGGATTCCGACAAGCGGGTTGACGGCCGCAAGCTCACCGACATTCGGCCGCTGGCCACGTCGGTTAGCGTGCTGCCCCGGACCCACGGCTCGGGGATCTTTAACCGCGGCGAAACCCAGGTTCTCTCGGTCGTGACCCTGGGCGCACCGGGTGACGAGCAGTTCTTAGAAGGCCTCGAAGAGAGCGGCCGCAAGCGCTACATGCACCACTACAACTTCCCGCCCTACAGCGTCGGCGAGGCCGGCCGGCTCGGCTCACCGGGCCGGCGCGAGATTGGTCACGGCGCCCTGGCCGAAAAAGCCCTGAAGCCGGTCCTGCCCAAGAAGGAAGATTTTCCCTACACCATCCGCGTGGTTTCTGAAGTCTTGAGCTCGAACGGCTCGTCATCAATGGGCGCCACCTGCGGCTCAACCCTCGCCCTGATGGACGCGGGCGTGCCAATCAGCAAGCCGGTCGCGGGTATCGCGATGGGCGTGGCGTCTGACGAAGCCAAGGGCGCCTACAAGGTACTGACCGATTTGCAGGACCTCGAAGACGGCGCCGGCGGCATGGATTTCAAGATTGCCGGTACGGCCGAGGGCATTACCGCGATTCAGCTCGACACCAAGACCCTTGGCCTGCCCTTGCAGGTGATTAAGCAGGCGCTTGAGCAGGGCCACGGCGCCCGGCTCCAGGTGCTTAGTGTTATGGCCCAGGCAATTACCGCGCCGCGAGCAGATCTCTCAAAGTACGCCCCGCGGATCATTTCATTTACCATCAACCCCGACCGAATCCGCGACGTGATTGGGCCCGGCGGCAAGATTATCAATGAGATTATTGACAAAACCGGCGTTCAGATTGACATTGAACCCGATGGGCTGGTGATGGTGACCGCGACCGACGCTGCCGGCGGGCAAAAAGCGGTGGAGTGGATTAAGATGCTGGTGCGCGAGGTTCAGATTGGTGAAATTTTTGACGGTAAGGTAACCCGGATCATGGACTTCGGCGCCATCGTTGAGATTTTGCCCAACCAGGACGGGATGGTTCACATTTCCGAAATCGCCCACCACCGGGTAGAGGCGGTTAGTGACCTGCTTAAGGTCGGTGACCCCGTCAAAGTTAAGGTCATCGCTAAAGAGAACGGCAAAACGAGTCTCTCGATCAAAGCGCTTTTGCCCCGACCCGAGGGCTCGCCACGCTTCGGTGGCGAAGCGGGCAGCGGCCCGGCGCCGCACCGCGGAGCGCCCGGCCGAGATCGCGGCGGCCAGGGTCGCGGCTTCTTCAAGCCCCGCCGGTAGGTCCTCTTACATGCAGCCAAACTCCCGCCAACATTCAGCGTCTATGCTCGCCCGAGTTCTTTCAACCCTCGGTCAGTATCGGCTCCCGCTGTTGGCGGGAGCTTTTGTTGTCGTTGGTATCGGCTCGTACTACTGCCAGTCGCAGCGCGACCGGCTGCTGACGTTCGCGCCGCTCGATACCCTGGTCTACGTCCACGTCCGCGACGCAACGTGGCCGTGGCAGCCGAGAACCTTTGACCGCTTGCCTGCGTCGAACCTCTACGCCCAGCTCAACACCAGCCTTGGTTTGGTTGCCGGCGAACTGGAAAATCAGCTTTTACCCGCCAGCCAGCAGGTGAGCGTACTGCTGCTGCCCACGGGGGAAGTGGGCTCGCCACGCTTCGCTGGCGAAGCGGGTGCTTTTGATCAAGTGCTGCTGGTGCGGCTCAAGCATGGCTGGCCCTCCCGTGCTGCCCAGCAGTCGGCGCGAAGATTTATTACCCGGCAACCCAATCATCGCCAGCTCGCCAAAACCACCTATGCGCTCGCCAGCAGCCAATCGGCGCTCGAGCGCGTGCAGCAGGTTAAAGACCAAACGCTCTTCGCCTTAACCCAGCGGCTCAACCGCCGGCTGCTCGGCCGGGATCCGGTCGGCATCTACGTTGACGTGCCCAACCTGCTGCCGTACCTGGACCAATTCGACCCGGCTGTCCGGCTCTTGGCATCCGCTGCTACTGACGGTGTATACCTGCGGGCCACGCCGTACGCCGGCCGCTGGCAGTTTCAACTCAGCGGGTACCCGGGTCGTATCGTCAGACCGCAGCCAATCATTGGCAGACTCTTGAGCTTCTCCAAACAGCCGCCGCTCCTTAAGTACCTGCCGCAAGATTTCACTTTTTTCGCTTCCGCTGTTTCCGTTGTTGATTTAGTTACTGATTTTAGCCGGCGAAATAAAGATATTAATGACGCGCTGCAACAGACGGGCGATTATCTGGCCGCGACCAGCCAGTTTGATCCGCGCGGTTTGGTTGAAACGTTTAATATGCCGGCGAATTTACTGGTCGGCACGGCCCGGCCGGAGGCGTGGCTTGGGTTTGATCTCGCCCTCGTTCTTAATCCCGGCGCCGATGTCGCCGGCTTTGAGGAGCTCGCGAGCGCTTTTTGGGCGACACAGTCACCGCAGCCGGTCAACCGGCGCCTGGCCGACGGCACCCGCGTGGTTGAGCTCTACGCCCGGCCGGAGCGGTTTGCCTGGCAAGACTACTCAATCGCGGGCCAGCCCGGCCGGTTGCTCGATGCGCCGGCATTCGGCGTTGCCCTGACTTACCTGCAGCCCGGCCGCTTTACCCTGCTCACAACCGCCACTGCCACGGCCGCCGTGGTAGTTGAGCAACGGGGCGTGTCGCTGGAACAGGTGCTGCAACCCTGCGGCGTGAACCCGACCGACCGCTTCTTTATTCTCAATACCAGCCACATGGCGAGCAGCAGCCTGGCATTCCTGCCCATTGGAACCATTATTGGAGTTCAACAGGGCGGGGGAGTTGTTGGTTGTTTCTACTAAAAACTGTGTATATGTGGGAAAGTTGTTGATAACTTTTTTAGTACTAAACAAGCTTTACAAGGTTTTGTAAATAGGATAAATTTTGCTCAATAAAAGCAAAATTTCTGTTTATTCACACCAGCATAATTGACCGAATGCTTCTGACGTGGTATTATAGATGTATAAGTTGCTTCTTAAAATCTGGAAATGTTTTCCGTATCAATCTAATGATTGGGAGAACCTTTCCCTTCTTTACTCGGCTTTCATCTCTTTGGGATTATGAAACTGACCATAGTCCCAGCAAAACAAAAACAAAAGCCGGTTGCCTGACCCTAGAAAGAGTGTCATGGCCAACCAAAGCCATGGTAGAGAAGTGCTTGAGTCAGTACAAGCGTCTTTGGCTCTAGACTCGTAGCTATTTGGCCTTTGCCTCACGGCGAAGATAAATGGGAGCTTAGAGCCCAAGGGCGCGTACCGCCATATATTCATTTGAAATATATAAGAGGGCGCTGTACGCGCCCTCTTCATTTACCCAAAACCGGGAGTATTGCCGGTTTAAGTGGCCAGTGTTATACTGGACGTTGAAGATAGAACACGGAGCTTATCGCATGAAACATTCCACCTTGCAGGTTTTAAGTTCTGGGACTGGTCTAAAACAAAGCTGTATGGATCAAAAGGTACTAGCAAAAATTAAAAAGAAGCTCGAGGAAGAAAAAATCAACCTGGAACAAGAACTGGCTGAATTCGCCACCAAGGATCGCCGGGTTGCTTCTAACTACCAGTCGCGGTTTCCCCAATACGGCAATGACGAGGGCGAGAACGCCAACGAGGTAGCGGCGTACGGCGACCGGCTCTCGCTTGAGCATACGCTTGAGCAGCAGCTGCGGGACGTCACCAAGGCGTTAGGGAGCATCGAAGCCGGAACCTACGGCACCTGCAAGCACTGCGGCAAACAGATCGAGGAACAGCGGCTGTTGATCCGGCCGGTTTCAACTTCCTGCGTCGCCTGCAAAAAGCGGCTCAAGGGTGAGGCGTAGATTATATGAAAAGAACTTCCCGCATTTTATTGTTTACGGTTCTTTTTTTACTGCTTTCGCTGGTTAGTTTTGCTGGAGTCACTACGTTTCGACCGGGTGGTTCAGGTGTTTTAAAACCACTCGGTGATTGTACTTCAGGATTACTCGGTGACGCTTGTTACTTTCAAAGTTCGTGGAAATGGTGTAATCCAGAGACTGTTGAGCAGTGGAACTATATGATAAAGCGTGAATGTCTGCCTACCGGGTCGGGTACAAGTTATCAGGAGAGATTTAATCCAATACTAGCGGCGAAGATTGTTAAACGGCAGATACTCGTTACCGATGCCGTTATAAGTATAATTACAAGTATTATCGGCACGCTTAGTTTATATTACATTATCAGCCGTCGTTCGAGGGCCTCAAAAATGATTAAGCGTGCGCCTTAATATCGTTTGCTAATGAAGCCAAAGGCAAGTTATACAATAATCAGTGTTCTGTTTATTGTTGACCGGCTGCTCAAAATTTGGTTTTTAAAAAATCCCGGCGTCCGCTGGGATTTTATTAAAGGTCTCTTTGGCGTTTCGCTAGTTCATAACCAAGGCATCGCCTTTGGCATCCCGCTCAACCAAACGATCCTGTTCGCGCTCATCGTCGGGGCGCTTGTGCTCCTGGTGCGGGCGTGGCTCGGGGCGCAGCGCCGGCGGCAAGCCGGGCTGGCGTT
>MHIL01000005.1:0-8230 GCA_001817495.1 Candidatus Buchananbacteria bacterium RIFCSPHIGHO2_02_FULL_56_16 | reverse complement strand
GGCTTGAGCCTGATTGTGGCCGGCGCGGTTTCTAACTTGATTGACCGGCTGCGCTACGGCGCGGTGATTGATTACCTTGACGTGCCGTTTTTCACGGTGTTTAACCTCGCCGACGTGATGATCAGCGGGGGAGCAGCTCTTCTGCTGCTGGCGGTGCTGCGGTCAAAAACCGTAACGGGCACTCGGATGGGCACTGGACAAAAAAATCAAACCGAGCTATAACATAGCTAACGACAACCAAACCAATCAACAAAGCGCGAGAGCGCTTTTTTTATTAAATTCTAAGCACTAAATCCTAAACTCTAAATAATATCAAATGACCCAAATTCAAAGTTCAAAACGGTATGACTTGGAAGAAAGAACGTACCGATTCGCTCATGCGTGCAAAAATTTTTGTCACGAGTTACCCCATCAAACGGCTAATTTCGAGTACATCAAGCAGCTGGTTCGGTCGTCGGCGTCGGTCGCAGCTAACTATATTGAGGCAAATGAATCAATGAGCCGAAAAGATTTTTCTCATCGAGTAAAAATCTGTCGTAAGGAAGCGAAAGAAAGTTGTCTCTGGTTGCGGCTTTGCGATATTGATGAGGATAATTATTTGGCAGGACAGCGGCAGCGCCTTTTTCAAGAGGCGACAGAACTTACCAAGATATTTGGTTCTATTGTCGGAAAATGCAAATAATTTTATATTTTTTATATTTGAATTTTTAATTTATTTAGAATTTAGAGCTTAGGATTTAGAGTTTCTTAATATGGCCAGTAAGGTTTTCTCCGCAGCAGTACTAGGCTTGGACTGCGAGCTCGTCGAGGTCGAGGCTGACGCGAACTTCGCGATACCCGGCATTTTTATCGGCGGGCTTCCCGACAAGGCGGTTGACGAGTCGCGCGATCGGGTGCGGTCGGCGATTCGTAACAGCGGCCTCGAGGTGCCGCGGCGGCACCTGATCATCAACCTAGCACCGGCCGATCTGAAGAAGGTCGGCTCGGTGTACGATCTGCCCATCGCGGTCAGCATCTTGCTGCTGTCGGGTCAGCTTGCGCTGCGGCGGCCGGTGCGCGAGCAGCTTTTCATCGGCGAGCTGGCGCTCGACGGCACGCTGCGGCCGGTTAACGGCGTGCTCTCAATCTGCTTAAGCGCGAAGCACCAGGGCATTACAACCATCTATCTGCCGGCACAGAACGCCGCCGAGGCCGGCTTGGTCAGCGGCTTAGAAATTATTGCCTGCGCCAACTTACGTCAGCTCATTCTGCATCTGACTGGCGAGCAGCCCATCAAGGCCTACCAGCCTGATGCTCAGACTTACGCGGTTGATGAAACCGCGGCCGGCTACGACATGGCCTACATCAAGGGCCAGCAGCACGTCAAGCGGGCGCTCGAGATCGCCGCCGCCGGCTGCCACAACATCCTGCTCTCCGGCCCGCCCGGCTCGGGCAAGACGCTGCTCGCGAAAACCATGGTCACCATCCTGCCGATGATGACGATGCAAGAATCGCTCGAGGTAACTCGTATTTACAGTGTGGCTGGCTCGTTACCAGCTGACCGGCCGTTAGTGACGAGCCGGCCTTTTCGCAGCCCGCACCACACTGCGTCCGGGGTGGCGCTGGTCGGCGGCGGCGCCTGGCCGCGGCCCGGCGAGATCTCGCTGGCCCACCGCGGCATTCTATTCCTGGATGAATTTCCGGAATTTCCCCGGCTGGTGCTGGAAAACCTGCGCCAGCCCCTAGAGGACGGTATCATCAACGTCGCCCGGGCGGCGGGCAGCGTGAGGTTTCCCGCCGCTTTCACCCTGGTGGCGGCGATGAACCCCTGCCCCTGCGGCTACCTGACCGATCCGGACCAGCGCTGCACCTGCGCGCCGGGCCAGATTATCAAGTACCAGAAAAAAATTTCCGGCCCGTTGCTGGACCGGATTGACCTGCACGTCGAGGTGCCGAAGGTGAAGTTTGATAAGCTCACCGGCAGTGATGAGGCCGAACCGTCGGCCTCGATCCGGGTCCGGGTCGAGATGGCCCGCGAGGTTCAGCGCCGGCGTTTTGCCGGTTTGCCGCTGGTTACCAACGCCGAGATGAGCTCGCGCCAGACCAAAGATTTCTGCCCGGTCGACGAGGCTACCCTGAACTTGCTGCGCTCCGCGGTCGGCCAGTTCAACCTCTCGGCCCGGGCCTACTTCCGGATTCTAAAGCTGGCCCGGACCATTGCCGACCTGGCCGGCCGGCCGGCCATCGCGCTCGAGCACGTGGCCGAGGCGCTCCAGTACCGGCCGAAAGTTGAGTAAAGCCTAGGTGGATCGCATATCGCGAATGGCGAATCGGGCAAGCGACCAGCGATTTGCGATACGCTATTTGTGATTTGCCAGTCCCGCCGTTGACAGGCGTTTGACGTCCATGTTATCATAGTTGAGTCTTCTCTTGTTTACCATTAATCCAAGTGAACTCCGCTGCAGAGAGTTCCTCTTAAGGAGAGTCTTTATGAATTTTTTTGAAAAGATGGACTCGAAGGCGTCATTCAGCCTCGGGTTGCTCGGTGGGTTAGGAGTGATGTTCGCCGTCGGCTTCTTCATCTTGCTCGGCATCATGATGAAAGGTGAGGGCTCGAACATTTTTGCTCCAACCAACACCAACCAGGCGGTAGCCGCGCCAACCGCCCCGACGCCGACTCCCGCCGAGCCGACGCCGACCGGCCAGCCGCCTGCCGTTTCGGCCAGCGACCACGCCATTGGTCCGGAGAACGCCAAGGTGACGCTGATTGAATTTTCCGATATCCAGTGCCCGTACTGCTCGCGGTTCCATCCGACCGTCAAGCAGCTCCTCACCGAGTACCCGAACGACATTCGGTGGGTTTACAAGCATTTCCCCTTGAGTTCGATTCACCCGATGGCCCAGTCGGCCGCTGAAGCGAGCGAGTGTTTGGCCGAACAAAAAGGTGACGACGGATTCTTCGCCTACCTCGACGCGCTGTTCGCTCAACAGGACAGCCTCGGTCGAGACCTCTACGTTACTGAAGCCACGAAGCTCGGCGCAAACGAGGCGCAGTTCACCGACTGCATTGACAGCGGCAAGTACAAGTCGCGGGTGAGCGCCGACTACCAGCAAGGCCTGCAGGCGGGCATCACCGGCACGCCCGGCAGCTTTATCAACACCCAGGTGGTGCGCGGTGCGCTGCCTTATGAGCAGGTTAAGGTAATGGTGGACGCCGAGCTGGCGCAGTAAGTAGTAGTTTAATAATAGAGAATGCGGAGACGAGGCATCGCCTCGTCTCTTTAGATTTGAGATAAACCCCGCACCTTTTCGCAGAAAAGGTGCGGGGTAAAAAAAGATGCCGGTTAGGCATCTGGTGGCGCGTACGGTATGACCCGAACGTCGCCGCGCTTCAAAAGCGGTGGGGTTAAGCCGAGGGCGTGGAGCAGGGTGTTCAGTCCCCGGCCGTGGCCGACGAGGATAATCGTTGGTACCTCGGTGATCGTGGCCAGGTCGCGCCAGAGCGAGAGGTGCCGCGAGCGGACGGCCGCGTCGTCTTCACCGTCCATGGAGCGGAAGTCGTAGCGGAAAGTTCCGTTGTGGTAGTTTTCCCACGACCGAACGGTTTCTGACGAGTAGCGCTTAACGAGTTCAGCTTCGAAGCAGCCCTCCAACGAGCCGAAGCAACACTCCTGCAGCCGTTCGTCAGTTTGCCAGGGGATACGAAGTACCATTGCGATGGTGCGGGCGGTGTCATCGGATCGGGGGAGGCCGGAAGCAATGACGAGCTGCGGACCGAGCTTTAGCTCCGTAATAATTGCAGCTTTTCCTCGGGCCTCGATGACGCCCCGGTCGTCGAGCGGCGGGCCGCTCTTACCTTGGATACGATTGATACGATTCCAGGCTGTCAGGGCGTGGGGCACGGCAATAACGGTACGAAGCACGGTGAGGCACCTCCTTCAGTTTTTTGGTTGGTGTAAAGAGCAGGTTCCAGCTTAGCAGGCCGCTGGTAGTTTGCCATGAGCTGGTTAGCTAACGAGCTTGTGCGCTTGTAAGCTAGCCAGCTAACTTTACTACTTTGTGTAGTTGAGCGGGTTTTTGCGCACGCCGCCGACGCGAATCTCGAAGTGGTTGTGGGCGCCGGTCGAGCGGCCGCTCGAGCCTTCGGCGCCTATCGTAGCGCCCTTCTCGACCGTGTCGCCGGCCGCCACGTAGCGCTTGCTCAAGTGGCCGTAGAGCGTTTGGATGCCGTTGCCGTGGTCAATGATGATGACGTCGCCGTAGCCGCCGTTCCAGCCGCTGCTGGACTTAACGACGGTACCGCCGTCGGCGGCGTAGATCGCTTTGTTGAAGCCGCAGGCAATGTCAATGCCCGAGTGGCGCCAGGTAAAGTACTGGGTCAGGCGCCGGCAGGTGCTCGGCCAGGTCATCGCGCCGCTGCCGGTAACCACCTGGTCAGCCGGCTTGGGTTTATAGAACGTTCGCACCGTGTAGGTTGGGGCCGGGGGCGCCGGTTTCTTGCCGCCGGGAATCAGCAGCTGCTCGCCGACGCGCAGGTCATCGGCCGAGGCGAGCTTATTTGCCTCAATGATTTTTTGTTCATCGACCGAATACTTTTTGGCAATTTTGGCCAGCGTATCGCCACTCGCCACCTTGTGCCGAATGCCGGATGTCGACAGGATCGCCAGCTTATCGCCGGGCCGGATCAGGCTGTAAGCGGTCAGGTTGTTTTCCCACAGCAGCGTGTTGACGGTAATCCCAAAGCGATCGGCGATGTCGGAAGCGGTGTCGCCGGGCTGAACCGTGTAGTAGACGATTTCGTCGCGCTGGCGCAAACCCTCCTCGATCGGTGAGAGGATCGGTCGAACCACCGCGCTGCCGCCGGCCGTCGTCGCTGGGAAGCTGTCAGCGTCGCCCTCGGCCGCCTGCGGTTTGCTCTCGACGCCGGTCTGACCAAGGTAGCGAGTCATGCTCGCACCCTCGGTGATCGGTCCCTCCTCCTCAATGAGGTCAAGGTCTTCGGTGGTCACCAGCTTGGCGACCACGCTCGTCGGGCGGGTGTCTTCTCGCCTGGTCTCGTAGGCATTGAGGTTAGCGCCAACGGTGAAGAGCCCGATGACGGCGATGACCACGTGAACGAGGTAGCGGCGGCTGAACGGGTGGACGAGCCGGTGGCGAATCAGCTGGGGAGCGTAGAATTTTTTGGCGACTTTCTTGACCCGCAGGTACTCCTTGTAGAGCGGCAGGATAACGAGCGTCACCAAGAAACGCAGGCGCGGCCGGCCCGGCCTCGCGAAACCCCTCATTAAAGCGAGCGCCGTACCTTTGAGAGTTACCGCGCCGTGGAGCAGACCAGCTGCAATTTTTATGAGAATTTTTTTTGTTCGCTTGCTGATATTGATTGGTGGAATATGCGAGCTAGTATGTTATACATATACCATATTGCGCGGTGTCGTGTCAATTGATTCGAACCGTTTATTGTGGTAAGGTGAAGCCACTATGGATTACTCATACATGATTATGATCGGCGTGCTTACACTCGGTTTTGGCGGCGTGATTTTTTGGTTAAATAAAAAAATGCAGGAGCTGCATGAGCAGCGCCAGGGCGACCAGTCGCTTTTGATGCTTCAAAACCAGATCGCTGAAATCACCAAGACGCTCGACACCAAGCTCGGCGAATCGACGCGGGCGATCCAGCAGCAGTTCGGCCAGAATTTGGACATCGTCAAAAATGTAGCTACCGAACTTGTCAGCTTAAAGGAGACCAACAAGCAGGTTCTTGGTGTATCCGATCAGATTCAAAAACTCGAGCGTGTTTTGACCAGCCAGAAGCAGCGCGGTAACCTCGGTGAGGCGGGGTTGCAGTTGGTGATGGAGAATATCCTTCCGCCTAACGCTTTCAAGATGCAGTACCGATTTGACGACGGTGATATCGTTGACGCGGTTATCTTTACCAAAGACGGGTTGATACCAATTGATGCCAAGTTTTCCTTCGAGAATTACAGCCGAATTATTGACGAGCCAGATGCAAACCGTCGTGCGGTTTTGGAAAATGATTTCAAAAATGATTTGAAGAAACGGATCGACGAAACCAGCAAGTACATCAAACCGAGCAGCGGTACGTTAAATTTTGCCTTCATGTTTGTTCCAGCCGAGGCAATCTACTACGATTTGTTGGTCAACGAGGTCGGCCAAGTAAAGGTTAACACGAGGAATTTAATTGACTACGCCTTTAAGGAGCGGCGGGTCATCATCGTTTCACCCACCACGCTCGCCGCGTACCTTCACACGGTCCTCCATGGTCTGCACGCCTTGAAGCTGGAGAAACAGACGGAAGAAATCATTAAACGAGTTGAGCTTCTGCAGCGTCATTTGAGCGCCTACGACAGCTACACCAAACGACTCGGTAATAATTTGGTGACCGTTATCAATACCTACAACGATTCGCAGCGTGAGCTCAAAAAAATCGATAAAGACGTGGTTAAGATTGCTGATAGTGAGCCAGCCATCGAACCGCTTCAAATTGACCGACCAAAAAATGAGTG
This sequence comes from Candidatus Buchananbacteria bacterium RIFCSPHIGHO2_02_FULL_56_16, assembly GCA_001817495.1. GTDB lineage: Bacteria > Patescibacteriota > Patescibacteriia > Buchananbacterales > UBA6539 > 2-02-FULL-56-16. Next base: position 1,727 of record MHIL01000005.1, on the reverse strand, counting down.
AACGTCTGCCCGACCTCCAAAAGACGATCGTCGCGACGGTGGCGTACTTCGACGTCTTCGAGTACCCGCTGACCAGCGTTGAAATCTGGAAGTGGCTCTACCAACCCGCCGGCCGGTATTCGCTGCACCAGGTCGTTACGGCGCTGGCTGACCCGGCGCTGGCCGGGCTGCTCGGCCAGCAGCGCGGTTTTTACTGTCTGAGCGGCCGCGAACAAAACGTCTCAACGAGGCTGGAGCGCTACCGGGTCGCCAAAAAGAAGTTCGCCGTGGCGCGGCGGGGGGCGCGCGTGTTACGGCTGCTGGCGTTCGTGGAGCTGGTGGCGGTCTGCAACAACGTCGGCTACAACAACGCAACGCCGGTGAGCGACGTTGATTTTTTTATCGTCGTTAAAAAAAACCGGCTGTGGTGGACCCGGCTGTGGGTGACGCTCCTGCTCACGCTGCTGCGGCTGCGCCGCCATGGAACGCACTTCGCCGACCGGATCTGCTTAAGCTTCTATGTTGCCGATGACTACCTCGACCTTTCCGGCATCGCGCTCCAGCCCGATGATCCGTATCTCGTCTACTGGTTCGCAACGCTGGTGCCGATCTATGATCACGGCGGAACCTACGAGCGGCTGCTGGCGCAGAACCGCTGGCTGCAGCCGTATTTGCCGCAGTGGTACCCGAACTACTCGAACGACCGTCACTGCGTTTCCGACCACGCCGTCGCCCGGCTCTTTCGGAGCGTTGACGAACGGTTGCTGCGTTCGCGCCGGGGCGACTGGCTCGAGGCGAGTGCGAAACGGCTGCAGCTGCCGCGCGTCAGGCGCTACTTCGGCGCCGCCGCCGACCAGCCCGACTGCCGGGTCGTCATCTCCGCGGTGATGCTTAAGTTTCACAAAACTGATCGTCGGGCCGAGTACCGCCAGCGCTGGCGGGAAAAGCTCGGCGCCATGACAGACCTGGTATGATGGTCAAGTTTTTTACCCGTCGGAGCGACTACCTGATGCTCATGTTTACCGTCGGCTACGTCGTTGCCTTCGCCGGCAACGCCTTTCTCCAGGCTAACTTCGAGTTTTTGTACTACATCCTGCTGATGGTCGGCCTGATCTACCTGGCCGTCAGCCTGAACCGCCACCTCCACCTGGCGTTTTTTATCATCGTCAACCTGTCGCTCCTCGGGTTTCTCCACCTGCTCGGCGGCAACCTCTACCTCGGCGGCATCCGGCTCTATGATTACTACTTCATTAACGGGGTGATCCGCTACGACAACCTCATCCACGCCTACGGCACTTTCATCGCCACCCTCACGCTCTACAGCCTGCTGGTTGATTTCATTGACGAGCGGGTTCGGCATAACTACTTTCTGTTCTACCTGATGCTGGTGCTGATGGCCATCGGCATCGGCACCATCGTCGAGCTCATCGAGCTGTTCGCCGTGGTTTTTTTGGGCGCGACCGAGCAGGTCGGCGACTACTTCAACAATGCTCTCGACTTACTGTTTAACACCCTTGGGTCAATGCTGGCCTGCACGGTTCTTTACCTCTATCGCAGCCGGCCCCACCCGTTCCAGCTCACCCTGGCCTATGATAAGCCTCGCCAGAACCATTGAGTACGGTTTCTACCTTTTTCTTTTTTTGCTGCCATGGCAGACGCGGCTGATTTGGCGCGAGGCGAAGCTCAACGGCTTCACCTGGGAGTACGGCCGCTTCAGCCTGTACGCCACCCAGCTGCTGCTCCTCGCG
>MHIL01000004.1:6172-24472 GCA_001817495.1 Candidatus Buchananbacteria bacterium RIFCSPHIGHO2_02_FULL_56_16 | reverse complement strand
GTTTCTCCTTTCATTATACCATCATTGCATCATGAGTGATAGAGGAAAAGCGCTGAAAAGAACAAAAAAGAACGATCATTTTTCTACAGTCTCAATTTATGAACCGCCGTGTATACTACATGCATGCAGCCGCGCAAAAAAATTCCCCGTAACGTTATCGTCGTCGCGTTCGTCGCGCTGGCCTCTGGCTTTGGCCAGGATCTCATCACCCCGGTGCTGCCGGCGTTTTTATTGACGCTCGGCGTCAGCCGGGCCGGCATCGGTTTGATTGACGGTCTGCTGCAAGGCTCGACCAATCTCTTCAGGTTTATCTCCGGCATTTTATCCGATCGCTTCGCCAACCGTAAGCGGTTTATCTTTTTGGGCTACTTTTTGTCGTCGGTGTCGCGCCCGCTCCTGGCGCTCGCGTCCGGAGCTGCTTCCGTTGCCTTGCTTCGGGTCGCTGACGGCGTCGGCAAAGGCACGAAAGACGCGCCGCGTGACGCGCTCATTGCCGACTCCGCCCCGGCCGCCGGCCGCGGCCGGGCGTTTGGTTTTCAGCGGCTGATCGACACGGCCGGTTCGGTGCTCGGGCCGCTGGTCGCCGCCGGGGTTCTGCTGATGTTTACGCCGTCGCTCGCGACCTACCGCTTGATTTTCACGCTGGCGACGATTCCCGGCGCCCTTGCCCTTGGGTTAATCTGGTTCGGCATCGCTGAACCGGCGGCCGCCGCTCGCGCCCGGGTAAAGATTAATTTTACGTTTCCCTGGCAGTTTTGGATTTTTACCATCGGCATCGCGCTGGCTATGCTCACTAAGATCAACGATTCGCTTTTTTTGGTCCGGGCTGCCGATGTCGGCGTGCCTGAAAGCCTGATTCCGTTGCTGTTCGCCGGCTTCACGTTTCTGTATGCCCTGCTGTCCTACCCCATCGGCATCTGGAGCGACCGGGTCGGCAAGCTGCCGCTGATTGCCGCGGGCTGGCTCGTGCTGGCCGCGGTCGAGCTGGGGTTTGCCCAGACGACATCAGTCGCCGCCGCGCTGGTACTCTTCGCGTTCTATGGTTTGTTTTTCGCCCTGACCGAGGGCTCGGGCCGGGCGTTCATCGCGGACTTGGTATCGCCCGAATCGCGCGGCAGCGCCTACGCCATTTTTTACACCATTTCCGGTCTGGCCGTGGTGGCCGGGGGCTACGGTTTAGGGAAACTGTGGGACCAGGTTTCGCCCCAGGCGACGTTTACCGTCGCGGCGGCCGGCTCCGCGGCGGGCTTTGTGATTTTACTCTTGGTGGCGCTGTCCAGACGAAAAAAAGCGGTGACCATTTGAGATGTATAAAGATAATCGCCAAAAAATCGCCTACGCGGCGATTTTTTAGATGGCAGGGCTTGTCGGAACGAGTGGTAAACTAGGTATCATCCAAATGATGTTATATTGGGTGAAAAGCAAAAGTGCTGTAGAATACTAGTAGCTATTCACAACATTTATCCTTATGCAAAACACCACAAAAAGACTGATGGTATGGGCTGTCGTCGTAGCGCTTATAGTGATGATACCTTTGGCGATGCAGTTCACCAATGAAGTGCAATGGGATGAGGCCGTTGCCTATAGCGTCATACTATTGGCCGCTGGCGGTTTCTATGAACTATGGCAATGGCTGAAGACGCGCACCAGGGCGTACCGCGTTGCTTTCGGCATTGGGCTTGTGGGGGTGCTCTTGCTCGGCTGGGTCAGCGGCGCCGTTGGCATTATCGGCAGTGAAGACAACCCCGTCAACTTAATGTACTGGGCAGTATTCGCTGTTGGACTCATCGGTTCCCTTATTTCACGTTTCAAGCCGCGCGGAATGGCGCGTACCTTGTTTGCGACGGCACTCGTTCAAGTGTTGGTTCCCGTGGTTGCACTGATTATCTCGCCAGAAGTCAGCTGGGGCAATGTGGGCGTTATCGGCGTGTTCGTTTTCAATTCCATTTTTGCCCTGCCGTTTGCCGGATCGGCAATGCTCTTTCGACGCGTGTCTCGTTAGATTCCCCCGGATGATTTTAAAAGAAAAAACCTCCGCCTAAGCGGAGATTTTTTTCGGTAGGGCTTTTTCAACGATGAATACAGCCGGCCCAACAGCAAGGCCGGCGCATACCGCTTCTAAGCTTTGATAGCGCTTTGTTGATCCTAATGCCTCTCGTCTCTCTTTTTTTACCCGAGGTAACCCAGCAGATCCATTCATTGCGCGCCAGTGGTGTAATATCTTGCCACACTGAAAGCGCCTTTGAATCAGAAATAAGAGCCTTTCGTAAATCTGCTGGTAATGTATGTACCACGCCAGTGGCGGCTTCTTTTGTCGTCATAAGATTTTTTATCAATTCCTTTTTAAGTATATCACAAAACCCCGCCTTTAGCGGGATTTTATTGGCGACGTAGAGCGAGCGAAACAAAAAGTTTTTTGACTTTTTGTTTCCGAGCCGAGGAGCCAAAAAGGGGTGAATACCCCGGTCGCCTGAGGCGACCGGAAGAAGTGGGCGGAGCTTGCTCCGCGGTCAATACCCTTTCTTTTGGTAGGGCCACGGGGAATCCCCGCCGGAGGCGGATGCGCCTTTTTAAGATAATAATGTGGCGCAGAACCCCGATTTTCAATTATTACAGTTTCTTCCCATTTTTACCGCCACGGGGAATCGAACCCCGATTACCAGGATGAAAACCTGGCGTCCTAACCGTTAGACGATGGCGGCACGGCGGTAAAAATGGGAAGAAATTTGAAGAAACTTTAGGTAAGGTAGGATGCCCGCCGGAGGCGGGTGCGCCTCTGGCGCAAAAACCTGGCGCCTGCCCCGCACTAAGTCTAAGATAATTAAAGTTTATTGTAAGCGTGAGCCGCAGGCGTTTTCCGGGCGCTGAACTTTAACCAATCAGATACGACTATTCGGACTTTAGTGCGGGGTCCTAACCGTTACCCGCCCCGACTCGCCTCAGTCTTACTTTTGTTCCGTCGAGGCGAGGCGGGGACGATGGCCCCTCGTTGGTAAATGGCAAATAGTTTACAGGACTGAAAGTGCGCCGTTTGCTGTTGGCTGTTCGCCCTGCGCCCGGTCGGCAGACCAAATCCGCCAAATCGGCGGATTCGATCCCTAAACAAATTGTATCATAACGCAGTTCCCGGCGGCAGTCAATCGTTACTCGACGATTGAGCCGTCCTCGTAGTAGTCGAGGTGGGTCTGGTTGAGGGTGGCGACTTCAGCCCACTCGAAGTTGAGCCGTTCAAAAACCGATTCGTTTTTGATCAGGCGTTTGGTCGAACCCTCGAGGAGGTAGATATTGGAACCGGCGGCGACTTTCACCAGCTTGACGTCGGGGTACGCAGCCAGGTCGAGTCCGTTGATTCGCGCAATGTTACCCCAGTAGTTGCCGGGGTAGCTGATAAACACCGTTGGCGACGGCAGGGCAATCTTAAGCCACTTGGTGTCCGGCCGGCTGAAGAGGTGGTATACCGCTGTGTTCTGCGGCGTCCGCACCAGGCTGGCGTTGGGGTAACGGTTGAGGGTGGCTGATGAAACTACCCTGATTTTCGACCAGTCGCACTGGTAGGTGTTAAACGAGGCCGGGCTGGTGATGTAGTGTTTTTGGCCGGTTTCCAGAATCGCCCAGACGTCGGGGCTGGCGCTGGTTTTGTAGAGAGCTTTAATTTTAGTGTAGCCCAGCGTCGGGTCGCAGGCGTAGACGCTCGGCGCAGCCGTGCCGGCGCCATTACCAGCGTCGTCCTCGGTTGAGGCGCCCAGGACCGTGCCTTGGGTTGATTGATGAGTTGATTGGTTGGCGGAGACGACGTCCTCGACGTCGCAGCCTTCCGGCAACGGGTAGAACCGCAGCGATGAATCGGGTTTAAAGACGAAGACTGCGCTGCCGCCGGCCCGCTCGGCGTAGTAGATGTCAATGCGGTGCAATCCCGCGGTGAGGAGCAGCACGCCCGTATCGGTCAGCGAGACGTGAGCATAGCCAAGTTTGTCGGAAGCGAGTTTACCATCAATGAACAACCACGAGTCGTCATCAGAAGTCATCTCGTACTGGTACGAGCTGTCGTTCGGGACATCCATAATCGCCTGCCAATGGACGGCGAAGTGACTCGGGTCGCCCGGTTGATTCGAATTGACGATATTAAAGTTGGTAAAGTTGAGCGTGGCGTCCACCTGATCAAACGCAAAATACTGGTCGCTGTACCAGTCGTTTTCATCGGCGATTTTCGTCGGATGGATGGGGATCTCGGTGTGAGTACCGAAGTCCGGGTGGGCCGGGGTGAGGTTGTAGTAGAGGCCGAAAAAACCTTGCCCGGCTTTCAGGTCAACGTTGCAGGTCGAGCTGCCCAATACCCGCGGGGTCGGCGCCGGCTGGCTGGTGACGCTGCCGTCGTTTTTGGTGGTGAACGCCTTACCCTCGACGACCACCTGGCGGCCGAGGACGTCGCGGGCTTCAAGGGCGTAGTAGTAGGTGGTGTTCGGCTCGAGACCGATGAGCGCGACGCGGTGGGTGAAATCCCGCGGCGCGGCCGTGCCCACCGTGCTGCCCAGCTGCTGCGGGCTGGTACCGTAGAAGACGGTTCCCTCGGCAAGTTTATTAGTCCGCCAGCTGATCGTCGCACCGGTGGTGGTGATTTCCGGATCGTTTTCACTGACCGGCGTAATCTCGGTAATCGTCAGCTCCGATCGGTCGGCTTGCTCGGTGATGTTGGTGCGCAGCGTCATGTCGAACCAGCGGGTGGTGTTGCTATTTTTATCTTTCGATTTAACTCGAAAGTGGTAGGTCGCGCCGGAAATCAAGCCGGTCAGCGTAATGTCGTGGATCCGGACCATGGTGCCGTCACCGCTGGAGCGGTCGTAGTTTTCGGTTGAGCCGTAGTCAACTTCAGTCGTCGCCGGCTCGTCGGTGTACCATTGGATGGTCGCGGTCGTACCCGTGGTGTAGACCACCGAAACCCGCGAGATGGTCGGCGATCCCGTATCAATCAGCTTTTTAGTTTTGAACGTTTGTTCGAACGAGTTGACCTCACCCAGGTCGGTTTGGGCTGTCACCTTAAAGTAGTAAGTCATCTCCGGCTCGAGTCCCGAGATCGACAGCGACTGCTCGGACGTCTTGAGGTTCGTCTGACGGATGACGCTGTAGCTGTTCGAGTTCAGGCCATACTCAAGCTTACCGGTCGCCGGTTGGTTGGTTCGCCAGCTAATGGTCGCCGTCTTGTCCAGCACCGTGGTGGTAATGCTGGTAATCCGCAGCGGTTCAGCTGCCTGGATTTGAGTTGCCGGCACGCCGATAATAAGCAAAATTAAGCCAAAAAATACCAAAGTGGTAGTAACTTTTTTGGCTTTATTAAGATAATTTTTTGTAAAAAAATGGTCCATATAATTGCTGTTTTTAACAATATTGGATTATAGCATATTGATATATTCTTGTCAATGTTTTTGAAGTTGTATGTTATTGAAGTTGTAATATAAAAAAAGAGGGCCAGTAGTTTGGACACTAACCCTCGTTGCCTTGAAGCACCGGATTAATCAAGGACTTTCACCCTTGGTTCAGGCCAGTCCTCGATTTCCTCAAGCGCACGACGAACTCCATCGGATGCTCGCGATTGCTCAAAACTGATTGTGAACTGAAGGCGTTGACCATCAAGCGCCACGGAATTGATCCCCGTCAGATTGATCTGTCGCTGGCTGAAGACTCTGGATATACGCTCCAGCAGTCCCGGCCGACTTTGCGCTTTGGTGAACTCCAGCGTTACCGAGTTTTTGCCGTAGAGCGTGCTCAGTACGCCGAGTATTCTCATGAACAGCTCATTGGCTTCTCTGATAACATCTGGACCAAAATGCTCTTTTGCTTGGGCGAACAGTTGCTCAAATGATTCACGATCCTTTTCACGAATCATCTTTATCATACGTCGCTCGATTAAGATTCGACGCTTGAGCATATCCAGAGTTTCCGGATTCTCCATCACGATGTCAGTGTAGAGATCAGGACTCTGGCCCACCAGCCTGCCCATCAGCGAGAACATTATCCTGTAAAACGGGCTGGTGAACGCCAAGCTTTCAGTAACCGAAATTCCGGCTTCAGTAATCAAGAGTGCGCTGGTCAGGTTTCCAAGATGTGGATTTACCTGTACGGTAGTCATGTATTCATCGTGCTCATCCGGCGTACTCCATTTAATAGTTGCTCCTGTCGCCGAGAGCATGTTAACCACCCACGTTTTCCAATGAGCCAAAGTCAGACGCGCCGGGCAGACAACTACTGTTTGGCCGTCAAAAGACACTTCTGGCCGAAACATCGGATGGAGCCCGACCACCTGAGCTCTACCCTTGAGCATCTTCTTGACGGCTGGCTGTTTGACAGATGTGACATCCATCAACAACTGATCCTCTCGGGTATGGGGTAAGACGGAGTGAATTATTGATGGCGTACATCTAATCGGCACCGAAAAGATAACCACCTCCGACGCTGCGACCACTTGGGCGTTAGTTCTGTTAGTCGGCTTCTTTTCATCAGAGCCGATGACCGAACAGCCGAGTTGCTCAAAGAAAGCTTTGAGCATTTGGCCGAAGCGACCATTGATGCCAATGATGCCAACCACAACCTGCTTGACCGCAGCCTCGTTTTGAAGGAGCACGAACGTAGTCTTGTTGTCCGGAACATCTTGAATGCTCTCGGCCAAAATTTTGAGTCCGTATTCCCCGGCTGCTGCTTTGGGAGCGATGGCCCCGATTTTTACATTAGGTCCGAGTTTGGCCACAGCCCTGGCCGCATTGCCTGTCGAGTCGCGTTTACTCCGTCTATCGGGAGCGATACCGATAGTGTCGAGATATTTGCCACACTGTTGAATCGCTTTCTCATGCGACATTACGCGTTCAAGCTCTTCAGCCCGGCTAACGTGTTGAGGCGCCAAGAGACAATGGTTGATTTGAAGATCGAGTCGGTCTCGCTCTCGCAAATCATACCCAGCCTCTCGAAATGATGCCAGATTTTTCGTTACTTCCGTGACTGCGCCAGCAATTGAATTGCAGATCGGCACGACAGCGTAGGCTCGACCTTCGATAAGACGTTTGAATACGTTCTGGTGCGTGCCGCAAAAAAAAATCTCGCAATCCGCCTCTGGCCAGCTTTGTTTTTGAACAAAGGCTAGCGCTGCCTCATGCCCGTTCGTGAAGGCGTCGAGGACTAGTATTTTCTTTTTCATCGGATACCTCCTATGGTTTGGGTGAAAGGTACATTCTTGTTTGTATTTTGGTCTGGTCAGAAACTACCATAATTTTTGTTTTTTGTCTAGGTCGGGAGATTTCACTCTTGTATAATTCAAAACTTTTGCTATACTACGAGTAACCAACGCGGTTCTATCCCCGTAGTAGAACTTCGATTAAGAAATCACCCCGCAATAGTAACGCTAACGAGCACGGGATAAAGAAATAGGGGTTACGCTTACTCTTTTGAAAAAACGTTTCCCTCATAAACAATCGAAGTTTCACTACGGGGTATGCCAACTACCAAAACCAAAAAGCAAACCATTACCTTGAGCCGGACGGCGGCCGGGCTGACCGATACCGACTGGCCGGACGTGGACCAGCCCGAGGGCGAGCTGTCCATCGACGTTTTTCACGATCAAGACAACATCTACATCCAGTCAACGGTGGCGGGTGTGAAGCCGTCCGATCTCCAGATCTCGGTTCACCACGACATGGTGACGATCCGCGGCGAGCGGAAGAACGAACACCAGGCGGCGGGCGACGACTACTTCTGCCGCGAGTGCTTCTGGGGCCGCTTCTCCCGTTCGATTATTCTGCCGTTCAACGTTCAGACCGATAAGATTCTGGCCGAGCTGACCGACGGCGTGCTGACCGTTACTTTGCCTAAGCTTAAGCGGCAACGCAATATTCCTATTTCGGTGACTTAGTTTAGTTGGTAGTCTGTAGTCTGTAGAGTTCCGAAATGCCACACCTACTTACTACTGACTACTTACTACTGACTATTCTCTATGACCAAACCTCAGAACGCCATTGACGATTCGTACTCGTTGAGCGTCACCGTGGCACAATTTGACGGCACCGACGCGCTGCTCACCGCGCCGGACGGCAACACCATCCGCTGGCCAATCAAGCAGCTGCCCGACGACGTTGCGGTCGGCACGCGGCTGCGGCTGCTGGCGCGCACCAGCGCGAGCGAACGGCTTGAGCGCGAGCAGGCTGCCAAGGCGATCCTGAACGAAATTTTAAAAACCGATTCGTAACGTCATGGCCGCCTACGTCGTCAACAATCCCGACGCCGCCCCACGCCACCGAGCCCTGAAGTGGGCGCTGCTTGCAGCGGCCGTTTTTTTTATTCTGATCGCGGCATGCTTTGGCACGCTGGTCGCCTACCAGCGGGCGAACGCCGGGGTGATTTTTCCCGGGGTAACCATCGGCAGCCGGCCCGTCGGCGGCCTGACGCCCGCCGCGGCGCTCGAGCAGCTCAAGCAGCTTGACCAGCAGCTGCACAACACCGGCGTCAGCTTTTCATATCAGAATCGAACCATCAGCGTGACGCCGATTGTCATCAGCGTCGCCGATCCGGACCTCGCCAAAGAGCTGCTCGTTTTTGACTGGCGGCGGACCGTGGACGAGGCCATGGCCGTCGGCCGCGGCGGCAACTGGCTGGAGGACATCTGGCAGCAGCTCCGCCTGCGCCTCGCCGGCTACCGCGTGTCGGTGCGTTACTCGCTGAACCGTGATGAGCTGCTGGCCACGCTGCGGACGAACTTCAGCGAATTTGAGCAGCCGCCCGAAAACGCCAAGCTGGTGATCGAGGTCGATGGGTTCCAGGTTTTACCCGAACAGGCCGGACGACTCTTTAACTACGACCAGGCCGTCGCCCAGCTGGCGGCGGACATCGAGGACCTTGAGTTCAGGCCGATTACGCTGGCGCTTGAGCCGGTCGAACCGGCAATCAAAAAAGAAAACACCGGCTCGGTGGTCAACAGCCTCGAGCGGATTTTAGCCCGGCAGGCGCTGACGGTTACGGCTGACGGCCAACGCTGGCAGATCAGCCGGGACGCGCTCGTCAGCTGGCTGGAGTTTCAGACCGCCAGCCGGGAGCTGACCATCGGGCTGAACAAGGAAAAGGTGGGTGCGTTTTTCGAACCGATCGCCACGGCGGTGAACGTTGAGGGTAGAGACGCTAAGTTTCAGCTGGAGGGCGAGCGGGTGGTGGCGTTTCAGGCCAGCCAGGACGGCAAGGCGCTCAACGTCGAGAGGAGCTATGAGCTGCTTAACCAGTACGCGGTCGCCGGCGATGCCGACGAGCTGGCGCTGGTGGTCGAGGTGGCGCCGGCCAGCGTTGAAACCGACGACCTCAACAACCTTGGGATCAAAGAGCTCCTGGGCCGTGGCACCTCGAACTTCGCCGGCAGCCCGAAGAACCGCCGTCACAATATCGGCGTCGGCGTCGCGAGCTTGAACGGCATCTTAATTAAACCCGACGAAGAGTTTTCATTACTCAAAGCGCTGGGTTCAATTGATGCCGCCCACGGCTACCTGCCCGAGCTGGTGATTAAGGGTGACCGGACGATTCCCGAGTACGGCGGCGGGCTGTGCCAGATTGGCACGACCACGTTTCGGGCAGTGCTGGCTGCTGGTTTGCCAATCACCCAGCGCCGTAACCACTCCTACCGCGTCGGCTACTATGAGCCGCCGGTAGGCATGGACGCCACCATTTATGACCCGGCACCCGACTTTCGTTTCCGGAACGACACGGGCCACTACATCCTATTTATCGCCCGGACCGAGAACGACCAGGTAATCTTCGAGTTCTACGGTACCCGCGACGGCCGGGTCGCCTCGACGACCCAGCCGGTCGTCTACAATATTGTCAAACCCGGCGAACCGCGCTACATTGAAACTGACAGCTTAGCCCCGGGCGAGAAAAAGAAAGTCGAGTCGGCCCACAACGGCGCGTCGGCTTCGTTTACCTACACCGTTACTTATCCCGATGGCACGGTTAAGGAAGAGGTATTCAACAGCCAGTACGTCGCGTGGAAAGAAACCTGGCTGGTCGGCATGGCGGCATCAAGCACCGAGCCGGTGGCTGAGCTAATCGTTGAACCGTCTCTTCCAGCTGCACAGTAACCCCGCACCTTTTGTTCGCCTTAGCTATGATGAGAAACAAAAGGTGCGGGGTAACAAAAACACCCCCCTCTTGCTGCATTTAATCTGCAACGAAGAAAGAGGGGGGCGGAGTGCTCGGAAATGGATTGAGACAAGATTCGGTTTTTCGCCCAAGAGTCTGCAGACAAGAAGCTCACGTTCTGGGAAAATCGAGCCGGAGCCTGATTTACCAGAATGTAAGCCCCGTGCTTTTCGTGCCTGCAGAATTTTGGATAGCAAGCGAAAGGAGGTTTGTCATTGAAAGGTGCAAACGATGACTTGCTATCCAAAGCCTACAGGCACTCAAGCTCCCTCCTGCGATTGGCACAAGAAGCACATCCAGTGAGGGGGATGGTGACCCGGTTGGGGCTGTCTGCAGACTTTTGGGCAAAACGGAAATTTGGTTTTCAAGAGCAAACAGGTAATACTATCATACCCTTGGTTTTTTGTCAAGACCTTTTCTGGTCACAAAAAACCAAAAACCGCTTGGTTGAGCGGATTTTTTGTTTTTACCCTAAAACGATTCCAGGGTAACTTTTATTTTTGACTTTACGGTCTTTGTATTCTAACGAGCTTATTGCGGCTCGTCAAGCCCCGGACGATCTCCAGGTCGGATTTGGCAACGTTGAACCATTCAGCCAGCAGATCAAGCAACTCTTTATTCGCCTTGCCCTTCTCCGGCGCGGTATTGAGCTTCACGGTTAAGCTGCCATCGGCGTTTTGGGTTACGCCGGTGCGGCGAGCCTTGGTAATGACTTTCACCGTGACGTCTTGACGCTTCATAGGGTATTTACTAAATTTTCAACTGGGAACGGCCCCGTAACCCATCAACGAGGGCCAGCCGCCAGCGGGCTTGGGCAGCGTAAGGCTGTAAGCTCTACGTGGTGCTGAATAAGGGCAGCATCACCTGGCGGCTTTTTTTTGTAAATATTTTTTCGCGTAGCAGAACCTTCCTGCCCGCCATCGCCTGCGGCTTCAGGCGCTGGCAGGCGGGTATGGTTCTGCGTCATGTTCGCCGACCCATATCCGCCTACATATTATTTCGGCGGGTGAAAAGGGTCGGCTACGCATATGTTTGCAGTCTGGGGTTTACTCGCGGCTGCGACAGTAAAACTGTCGCCTACGTGATCTTAAGGTCATCCCGTGCTTGCCGAGGAGTGAGGTTGAACGGCCTCCGCCTACGCTCCAGCAAGAAGACGCCGCTTATAGTGTTTCAACCAAGATCAGCTTGGCCTTATTGGTCGCAGTGTCGTATGTCGCAAACGTCGGCTTGGCGAACAACCCGGCCAGCGTGCCGGGGTTGCGCAGCGTGGTTTTACCAATCTGCTTTTCCCAGGGCTTGTGGTCGTGGCCGTAGAACACGGCGTCGTACTGTCCGGTCGTTGCCATTTCCTCGGCTTCCCGCGGGTAGTGGATGAAGCCGATTTTTTTGCCGCCGATAATCACCTCGCCCCGCTCACCGTGAATGGTCAGGTTCGGCAAATCCTCGGCCAGTGTTTCCATTTTTTCACGATCGCCGTCAACGTTGCCGTAAACCAGGTGCATGGTGCCGCCGAACTTTTGGGCGATCTCGCGCATGACGCCCGGGGCGCAGACGTCGCCGCAATGAATCAGGGTAGTAATGCCCTGCTGCTTGAAGTACTCAAGCGCTTTGTAGATATTGGGCAGGTTGTCGTGCGAATCAGAGATGATGCCGATTACCATAGAGTTTTTTTGAGCAGGTCAGTCACTTTCTTTTTGAGTTCAGCTTTGGTGCCGTCGTTACTGATGCGGTGCCAGTCGCGGGGGAACGGCGCGTGGTAGCGGTAATAGGTGAGGTAGACCATCGGCGGCGTCGCCCGATGATCAGCTCGGTGTCGGCGTCGCATCCGGCTTATCATCGCCGCGTCTTTTAACTCACCCTTTATTATCTCGATGAGCATAGGCCGGACGTTGGTTACCTTAACAAGCCGGTAAACAACTGATCGCAGCTTTGCGTTGCTGAACGTTGCGTCGAGCACCACGCTCCGGCCGCGGCGGAGCTCTGTTTCACCCCAGTCCGCGAGCTGCCGGTAGAACCGCCGGCGCAGTGAAGGTGGAAACATGGCGCCTGATTTTCGGTAGGGCGCGGTCAGCCGGCGGAACTGTTTAGCCAGCTTAAGGTTATCGGTGGTGAAGCGTTTGATTTTGAACGTCGTGGCGATTTGTTTGGCAACTGTTGATTTGCCGACACCCGGAATACCGCCGACCGCGAAGAGGGTTGGTTTTTCCAGCTTGACCGTTCGTGATTTGCGATTTGCCATACGCGATTCGCTCCCTGCCATTAGCCGCGTAACCGCTTCACCGTCGCCAGATTCTTCCGGTCCCACGTTTCGTCGCCGGGGGTTTCCAAAATCATGTCGAGCCGCTCGAGCTTGGGGTGGTTGATGATGGCGAGAAAACCCTCCAGGCCGATATGGCCGTGGCCGATATTCTCGTGGCGGTCAACGTGCGAGCCGATGGGCGTCTTCGAGTCGTTGCCGTGGATGAGCGCGAGCCGTTCCAGGCCGATCTGCCGGTCAAAGGCTTTGAACGTTTTGAGCACGCCCGCCGGCGTGGACAGATCGTAGCCCGAGGCCAGGGCGTGGGCGGTGTCGAGACAGACGCCGACTTGGGAATGTTTAATGCCTTTCAGAATCACGGCAATTTCTTCGAACGTGTCGCCCATGATGTTGCCCGAGCCGGCGGCGATTTCGATTAAAAATTGAGCGCCGCCGCGGTAGCCGGCCAGCACTTTTTTCAGACCATCGATTGTTTGGGTGAGCGCCGCGGCGCGTCCCAGATCTTTCGAGCTGCCCAGGTGGGTCATCACCGCGGTCACGCCCAGTAATGAGCTACGCTCCAATTCTTCACGAATGATCCGAACGGAGGCGGCAGCGATCGCGGGGTTGCTCGACGCCAGGTTGATGTAGTACGGCGTGTGGACGTAGCAGGTCGAAAAGCCGTGTTTTTTGCCGCCGTCTTTGAACTGGGTGACAAGGTCAGCGGTGAGCTTCGGGGCAGCGCCGCCGCGCGGCGAACGGGTGAACATCTGAAACGTCTCGCAGCCGACCGCCGCGGCGTTAGCCGGTGCGTTGAAAATTCCGCCGGCGATTGAGACGTGGAGGCCGAAATGCATAGCGTAGCAGAGAAAAAATCAAAAATCAAAATGCAAAAATCAAAATTATAGAGTCCCACCCTTTCAGCATTCCATTAACCAGGCAGAAAGGGTGAGACGAAATACCTTATTTTTGCTTTTTTAATTTTTGATTTTTGGTATCTCTATTCTACCATTATCGCCTTCAAGTGTTCAATGACCTTGCGTGCGGTCAGGACGTTGCCGACGTAGGCGCGGTAGTCGTCGCTTTCGATCTGCTTTCTGACTTTTGGGCTGTTGCCGTAGGCCTTGACCGTCTGGTTAATCTCAGCGTCAACCTCGGCGTCGCTTGCTGTGAGGTGTTCGCGCTGTGCGATCGCGCGGCTGACCAGGGCGCTCTTGACCCGTTTGATCGCCTGCGGCGCGAAATCGAGGAGCAGGTCTTCGCGCTTCTTTTTGAGGTGGCCGAGGTAGTCGTCGAACCGCAAGCTCTGGTGGCTCAGGTTGTGCTCAAGCTCCTCAACCATTTTTTTCGCTTCAGAATCAATCAGCACGTCGGGAATTTCGTCAAACGAGCTCGCCTCAATCAGCCGGTCGAGCAGTTCCGTTTCCAGCCGCTGCTGTTCCCGGTTTTGCGCTTCGGCCGCGAGATTGTCGTGAATCTTGGTTTTTAGTTCGGCAATGGTTTTAAAGTCCCCGAGCCCCTGGGCAAAGGCGTCATCAAGCGCCGGGGGCGTCAGCTCGTACACCGCCTGCATCGTAACCTTGAAGGTACCGACGGCGCCGGCCAGCTGCTGCTGACTGTAGTTTTTGGGAAAGGTAAGGGAGAACTCCTTGGTTTGGCGGGCGGCGAGCCCAACGAGCTGGTCTTCGAAACCGGGAATAAAGTTACCCTCGCCGATGACCAGCGGGAACTTGGTCTGGCTGCCCTGCTGGACCGGCACGTTGTCTTTGAACAGCTCAAAATCAAGCTCAACCTTGTCGCCCGTTTTCGCCGGCCGGTTGACTCTCGCTTCGGTCGCGCGGCTCTTTTGCAGGTCGTCGAGCGTTCGTTTAACCTGATCGTCGCCGACGTTGATTGGCTGGCTTTTAACGGTTATGGTTTGATACTCGCCAATCGTGACGGCCGGCAGCAGCCCGATTGTTGCCTGGTAAACCACGGGATTACCGGCCGCGAGCTTCTGGACCTCAACCTGGGGCGCGCCCACGGTCAAAAGCTTTTCCTGATCGAGCGCCGCGACGAGCGTCCGGCGGATGGCCGGCTCGAGCGCTTCTTGCCAGAGCTGGTCTTCGCCGACGCGCTGCTTAACGACCTCGAGGCTCGCGCGGCCCGGCCGAAAGCCGGGAATCGAGGTTTGCTGGGAGATGGTTTCGGCGGCTTTGTGCAGGAACGGCTCGTACTCCGCGGGCGAGAGCTCAACGGTGACGACCACGCGGCCGCGTTCGATTTTTTTGACGGTAACATTCATAAAATATAATGCGAATACTACGAATTATATATGAATGATACAAATTTCATTCGTAGCATTCGAATGGAATTCGTATCATTCGTATTAATTTACAAATAACCTCTTCAGCCTAGCAGAAAAAATAGTGAACGTCAATCATGAAACGCGGCAGTATTTCACGGCAGTAAACCCCCGCACTTTTTTCAAAAGGTGTGGGGTAAAAAAACCTAACCGGGTGATGGTTAGGCGTGGAGCGAAGGTGCAGTGCCAGCCGCTTGGGTCGGGCCTGGCTACGAGTCGGGTGGTTTGATCGAGAGGACGAGCTCGAATGGCTGGCCGCCTACTTTGAATCGAGCGTCCAGCTTGATTTCGCCGAGGTTGCCGACGGTCATGCCGTCTTGCCGGGTGGGCGTGAGCGTGCCGATCAACGTGATCGCCGGCGGGATTTTGTCGTCGGGCGCTGGAATTGTTGCGCCGTGGTTTTCCGGTCGGATGATCACCGACGCTGCCAGCGGTTGCCAGTACTTCGGATCTTGAGCTGTGCCGATAGCTCTGAAGCGCTCAATCGTCTGCCGGATCAGCTCGCGGGTTTTGGTTCGCACGATGGCGAGCGTCTGGAACCGTTCGGCGAGTTCTTCCATAGTAAAGATGCCATCCCCTTCAAGCCTCTTTCGGACGGCCCAATGCGGGATGAAGTCAGCGAGCACGGTGGCGCCCGGTACGCTCGGTTTTGCCAGGTGCCGCTGGCCTTCCAGGTACGTGTGCCAGTCTTCACCCAGGAAGCTTAGTTCGTGCTTGGCGAGCTGAAAACCGATAGCATGCATCGATTCGTCGGAGAAGGCGGTTTCTTTCATGATCTCCGCTTTGGTACGTCTAACCAGGTGGCGGATGATGATGAATCCGGCCTGATTGAGCAGTCTACGGTTCTTCAGATTTATTCTGACGACGCACGAGATCTTCTTGTTGAGTATCGGTACCCTTTCGAGCTTCATCATACCTCCTTTCAGATTGGCGGCTGGCTGCTCGGTCACCGACACGGCTGGCTGGCGTTCCGAGGGTTGAGCGTTCCGAGGGTTGGACGTCTTGGGCGGTTTGGCTGGTGGCGTTGGTTCCTGATTATCATCGGGCGCTGGGGAGCTTCCATCAGTGAACCAGGGCGAAATTCTACGCCTGTAACATTCTTCGCCAATCTGGCTCTTCTCGAACTCGGAGAGCTCGTTGATTTTTTTCAGGCCATCTTTGCCGAGTTCTTTGAGCTGGCTCAAGGTCGTAACGCCTGCCACCTGTTTGAGAATGTTGGCGCAAGCCCGCGGCAGGATCGCCAGGAGCGGCAGGTCGCAGCGATTGTTGGACGGAGTGACTGACGTCATTAGTTTTCCTCCTTTCTTGGAGCATTTGACGGTGCGGCTGCACCTTGTTTGATTGTCAACGTACGGCTTTGACTACAGGCAACGTAGCCCAGGTTCTGCTTTTTGTCAAACCCGTCGTTCGCGAACGACGGGTTCAATTAAAAGAGGGTGGGGGCAGGCACCGCTGCCCGACTGGTAAAAAACGACGAGAGCAGAGGCTCTCGTCTACCCACCATAGGGTAGCTCGGAGCCTCTGCTCCGAGCCGCAAACAGCCAGTAGCTTGGAGCCTCTGCTCCGAGCTGGTGGTAGCCGCGGCGTGAGGGCCGTGGCTACCCAATCGTCAGGCGGTTCGTTTGGTTAGAAGAGGAGTAAGAGCGGCGCGATGACGATCGAAACGGTGGCGACGACCTTAATCAGGATGTTCACGCCGGGTCCGGACGTGTCTTTGAATGGATCGCCGACCGTGTCGCCGACGACCGCCGCTTTGTGGAAGTCCGAGCCCTTGCCGCCCAGGTTGCCGGCCTCGATGTATTTCTTGGCGTTGTCCCAGGCGCCGCCGGCGTTGGCCATAAAGACGGCGAGCAGGAATCCGGTCAGCATCGAGCCGGCCAGGAAACCGCCCAGTGCCTCGGGCCCGAGACCGAAACCAACGGCGATCGGGGCGACGATGGCCAGCAGGCCGGGCAGGATCATCTCGCGGAGGGCGGCGTTGGTTGAAATGGTGATGCAGCGGGTGTAGTCGGGTTTAGCCGTGCCGGCCAAAAGCCCGGCGATTTCTTGGAACTGCCGGCGGACTTCTTTGACCATGGCGTAAGCGGCTTTACCGACCGACTGCATGGTGAGCGCCGCGAAGATGAACGGCACCACGCCCCCGAGGAGCAGCCCGGCGATAACATTGGCGTTGAGCAGATTGAGCGAGGTGAGGCCGACGATCTCGGCGTAGGTGATGAGCAGCACCAGGCTGATGAGCGCCGCGGCGCTGACCGAGAACCCCTTGCCGATGGCGGCGGTTGAGTTGCCGATGGCGTCGAGCTGCTCGGCGCGACTCCGCGTTTCGCTGCCGAGGTTCGCCATCTCGGCGATGCCGGCGGCGTTATCGGCAATCGGCCCAAACGTGTCGGTCGCGAGCGTAATGCCCAGCGAGGCGAGCATGCCGATGGCCGCGATGGCGATGCCAAACAGACCGGCCCACTGGAAGGCCAGGAGGATGGCGGCGCTGACGGCGAGGACCGGCACCGCGGTACTGATCATGCCGACAGCCAGGCCGGCGATGATGTTAGTTGCCGGGCCGGTTTCGGACGCGGCGGCAATCCGCCGGGTCGGCCGGTAGCGCTGGGCGGTGAAAAAGTCGGTGCCGAAGCTGATGATGACGCCGGCGACCAGCCCGGCCAGGAGGGCCCAGAACACGTCAAAGTTGCCGGGTAAAGCGAAGAGGATAATGGGCAGAGACAGGAGCGCCGTGGCGGCGTTGGCGACCGCGATGGCCAGGTTCATCACGCCGTGGGGCGAGCCGCGGCGGGCGGCCCACATTACGATATTACCGATAAAGGTGCCGATGATGCCGGCGGCGGCCAAAAACATCGGGACAAACAGGGCGTTGGGACCCACGCTTGCCACGCTCAGCGCGCCCAGGGCCACGGCGGCGATCATCGAATCAACGTACGTTTCAAACAGGTCGGCGCCCATGCCGGCGACGTCGCCGACGTTGTCACCGACATTGTCGGCGATCACCGCCGGGTTGCGCGGATCATCTTCGGGGATGCCGGCTTCCACCTTACCGACCAGGTCGGCGCCGACGTCGGCCGCCTTGGTGTAGATGCCGCCGCCCACCCGGGCAAACAGCGCCACCGATGAGGCGCCGAACGCGTAACCGAACAGTACGTTGGCATCTTGGAAAAACCAGTAGGAGATAATCACGCCCAAGAGCCCCAGGCCGACTACTACCAGGCCGCTGACGCTGCCGGCAAAAAACGCCAGCTTGAGACCCTTGAGCACGTCGGTTTGGACCGCTTGGGCGGTGCGGGCGTTGGCGGCGGTGGCGATGCGCATGCCGATGTTGCCGGAAATAATAGAGCTCACCGCGCCGAACACGAACAGGATGGCCGTCTTCCAGCCCAGGGCGGGCAGGAAGAAGGTGATCAGGCCGACGGCCGCGACGTAGACCGCCAAGATGCGGTACTGGCTGTTAAGGTAGGTCATCGCGCCGTCTTTAATCAGTTTTGAAATTTCAGCCGCGGCCGGAGTGCCGACCGGCTGACGATTAACCATTACCGCGAGGTACCCGGCGACG
>MHIL01000004.1:3938-6146 GCA_001817495.1 Candidatus Buchananbacteria bacterium RIFCSPHIGHO2_02_FULL_56_16 | reverse complement strand
TGCGTCTGCTTCTGGCCCGGCCGGTGCCTCGGTTGACGCTTCGTCACCAACCGTCTCACTTTTCGCCTTAGTCTTTTTAGTCTTGGGCTTGACTTCGGTACTATCAGCGTCTGCTTCCGGCTCGGCCGGTGCCTCGGCCTGCGTTTCATCAGCTGCCGGTTGCGCTTCGTCGGTTTCGGCTGACGGTGCGGCGGCTTTTTTCTTTTTTGTCTTGGGCTTGGTTTCGGTACTGGCAGCGTCTGCTTCCGGCTCGGCCGCTGGCTCCTCGGTTGGTGCCTCGTGAGCCGAAGGTCCTTGCTCGTCAGCCACCGGCGCTGCATCATCGGCCGTTTTTCTCGGTGCGTTTGAGATGATGTCGATTTTCCAGCCGCTAAGCTTGGCGGCGAGCCGGACGTTCTGGCCGGCTTTACCGATAGCCAGCGAGAGCTGGTCTTCGGCAACCTTCGCCGTCGCGGTTCTGGTTGCCTCGTTGAGCTGGACGTCGAGGACCTTAGCCGGCAGCAGGGCGTTGCTGATGAACTCGGCCGCGTCCTCGCTGTACTTAATAATGTCAACCTTTTCACCCTTGAGCTCGGAGATGATGGTCTGAATCCGGGCGCCGCGCTGGCCGATGCACGAGCCGATTGGGTCAATGTTTTCCTCGTCGGTCCAAACTGCTACTTTCGAACGGGAACCGGCTTCGCGGGCGATCGCTTTAATCTGAACCGTGCCGTTGGCGATCTCGGGAATCTCCAGGGCGAAGAGCTTCCGAACGATTTCCGGGTGCACCCGGGAGACGATAATCTGCGGGCCTTTGGTCGTCTGGTCAACTGACAGGATGTAGACCTTGATGTGACCGCCCGGGGTGTAGCTCTCGGAGTGAATCTGTTCTTCGGGCGGGAGCAGCGCGGTGAGCCGGCCCAGGTCAATCAAGAGGAGACGGCCTTCCCGCCGCTGGACCGTGCCGACCAGAATCTCACCCTCGCGCTGCTTGTACTCGCCATAGAGCGACTCGCGCTCGATCTCGCGCAGCTTCTGGGTGATGACCTGCTTGGCGGTCTGGGCCGCCATCCGGCCGAACTCGCCGGGTATCGAGAGCGGCGTCTTGATTACATCGCCAACCGTAACACCCTTTTTCATTTTCTTGGCGTCAGCAATCTGGAGGTCGGTTTTTGGATTAAATCGTTTAACCTCTTCACCTTCCTCGCCTTCGGCCGGCGGTGTTTCGGTGGGCATGGCCGGGGCCCTTCGCTCGCGCGGTTCGCGCCGTTCGGTGGCTCGCTGCTCGGCGGCGGCAAGTTCGGCCGCCAGGACCTCTTCGGGCACGTCGTCAACCACGGTCTTGACGTCAAAAATTTTCGACAAGCCGGTCTCGATGTCGAACTCAACCTTAACGTTTTGATTCTTCTCGCCGAAATCCTTGCGGTAGGCGGCCGCCAGTGCGGCTTCGATGGTTTCGATGACCGCCTCAAAGGGAATGCCCTTCTCGTCACAGATTTGTTTAACTGCTTCGGCGATTGATTTCTGGTCCATAGTGGTTTTGAGTGGTTAGGGTTCTTATAAAAAAGTGGCAGCCCGTGAGCTACCAGTATCGAACCGTTCTGCAAATCCTAAAGACAGTATACGGCGTCGGTTGAATTTTGTCAAGTAAACCCCGCACCTTTTTTGGAAAAAGGTGCGGGGTAAAAAAAGAAGCCCGCGACAGTTGCCGAGGGCTTACGAGGTGTGAGAGAGGCCAGCCAAGGTGAAGATCGTGGGGGAACTATCTAGTTTGAATGGCTTGGGCAGAGCCATACTACTGAGCTGGGGTTGGGCTATCGGTTGAACACAGGGCACCTGGCTGGCCTCTCTAAAGCGCGAAAGTTAAAGATCGAATTGAGGTTATGTTGGGATAGGTTCCATCTGGAACCGCGCTCCTTGTTGGGGCACTGCCTGCAGGCCGGTCCTTTCGATACACGCGTTGAACGTGTCGAGACAAAAACCCTTTTCAGGCGGATAGTCGTGCAGCGCGCGGGCATACTCGAGTAGCTCTTCTTTAGCAAGATGGTGACTACTGTCTTTCATTATAACCTCCCAAGGTAGAAATGAACAGAAGCTCTGCAAGAGCTTAAGCAGGTATAGTACCTCGCCATTACTATCGTGTCAAGTCTTCAGGGGTAACGTTCTGAAAGTGGCTGATCTCCGGCCAGGCCTTGCCGTCGAACGCGACGCTCACCACGTCAATGCGAA
>MHIL01000004.1:2096-3922 GCA_001817495.1 Candidatus Buchananbacteria bacterium RIFCSPHIGHO2_02_FULL_56_16 | reverse complement strand
GTGCTGCTGAAGGTAGGCTTCAATGGCGGTTTGGAGCCGAGACATCTTTCGGCGTGTCACCGCCTCCTCGGGGTAGCCGCCGAGCCGGTTCGTGCGGGTTTTAACCTCAACGAAAACCAGCGTGCCGCCCTGCCGGCAGACGAGGTCAATCTCGCCGCCGCGGACGCGGAAGTTGGTGGTGAGGACGCGGTAGCCCTTGGTGCGCAAAAACCAGCGGGCGATGCGTTCGCCGTGGTTGCCGGCTGAAGTGCTTGTTTCGGGAGCATTGTCCGGATGGTATCGGTCAACCTGCCATCGTAGTGGATTATCAATGATGTACTGTCGGATCCGGTTTAATGATTCTTCATTCCTAACAATGTGGTCATAATACCGTTGCTGCCAGGCGAAATCGTCACCGTTAACGTAATGGATTTCTTTGGTGCATTTCGATTTAAATGATCCGACAATGACCGAAATTGATCCCGATTTCGGCGATATGCGTTTGGGCGTTCGCGGGCTGTAGAGACGAGGCAATGCCTCGTCTCTACCCTGTGCCTCGTCTCTACCAAAATTATCGGAGGAATTATCATCACCGCGCGATTGCATCATTTTTTCGCCGGCAATAATGATAATGCCGTGAACATGGTTGGGCATCACCACAAATTGATCCAAAACCACATGAGGGAAATGTGCAGGTATTTCCCGCCAGTACCTTTGCGCCATCATACCGTATTGGTTGGCTACCATGACACCATTAATTACGTCCCCAAAAAAGCAGTATCGGTGCTTCGTGCAGATGGTAACAAAGTAGCAACCAGGCGCCGTATAATCCCAGCCTGGTAATCGAGCTGACGCGACTCGGTATTGATTTTCGAATAAGGTATTGTCCATAATAAAAGCGCCCAACGGGGCGCTATGTTGATTGTCGTTGTGTTACGGCTACGGCAGGTACCGCTCGAACCGTCGGCGCTGGTCAATCTCCCGGCGTTTGGCCGGCACCATCACCAACAGGTACTTAAGAATGAAAAACAGCCAGATCAGAACCACTACCAGCCAGATCAGCAGCCAGAAGCGGGCGCCGAGCAGGACCGCCCGCTGCCAGGCGAAGAAGAGGTAGAGGTAGCCGAGCAGCCCCATGGTCACGCCGAGGCTGCCGAGCCGCTTGAGTCCCTTGGCCTTGAGGCTGTCAACGCCGCGGCTGCTCACGCGGCTGAACAAACCGCCGAGAAGGAGCAAACCGAAGACACCGGCCAGAATAGTAATAGCCTGCTGGTGGATTACCGGCGGTTGAATTGAGAACAGGTGGGTTGGGTTAAAGAAGTAGCGGAGGTAATTAAGCATAACGGTGCCAGATTGGTTTAGGTTTACTCTGTCTAGACTTACTCACTTATCTGGACTTATCATGTCGTTCGCGAACGACATGACTTATCTTGACTTACTTCTTATTTTTTTATTTCTTCTCCCAGTTTATTTTTGGAACGTAAGTCCATAGTGGCTTGGACCGGCTTCAAATTCCTCAAGCAGCCGCAGGCCCAATTTGCCAGTAATTGATTGTACCGCCTGGGGCGTGACGCGGTCAAGCTGGGGCGGGCCGAACGAGCTGTTGTTTTTTTCCCAGTCAATAACCAGCAGCTTGCCGCCGGGTTTGAGCAGCCGGACTGCTTCTTTGAGAATGTTGTCGTGCTGCTTGGATTGAAACAGGATGTTGATCACCAGCGCGGCGTCGAGGCTTCCGGCCGGGATGTTGGTGGCGCCGGGGGTTTCAAGGTTGGACCAAACCGCTTTAATGTTGCTGATACCCCCCAGCCTGGCCCGGCTGACCACCGACTGGAGCACCGACTTGAGGA
>MHIL01000004.1:0-2069 GCA_001817495.1 Candidatus Buchananbacteria bacterium RIFCSPHIGHO2_02_FULL_56_16 | reverse complement strand
CGCCGCAGCCGAGGTCGGCAACGTACATGCCGGTTTTAACCCCCAGCCGCTTGAGGTTTTTTTCAGCGTCGAGCAGCTCGTTGCCGCCGGAAATGTAGGCCATA
Organism: Candidatus Buchananbacteria bacterium RIFCSPHIGHO2_02_FULL_56_16; assembly: GCA_001817495.1. Lineage (GTDB taxonomy): Bacteria > Patescibacteriota > Patescibacteriia > Buchananbacterales > UBA6539 > 2-02-FULL-56-16. Next base: position 1,965 of record MHIL01000004.1, on the reverse strand, counting down.
AGGCGCAGGTTAGTGGTGATTACTACTACTGCCAGTATACACCAGATTATGCCGCGAGGAAATGCTTAACTGGCCTAAAGCTCTTGCGGTGCAAGTCGCAGATGCCGTAGCGCCGGATCATCTGATGGTGAAGCGCGGTGCCGTAGCCCTTGTGGCGGTGGAAGCCGTAACGCGGATACCGCTTGGCAAATTCATGCATCAGCCGGTCGCGGTAGACTTTGGCGACGATTGAGGCGGCCGCCACCGACGTGATGCTCCGGTCCGCGCCGACGATTGAGGCTGATGGAATCGGTACGGTTGGCAAGGGCAGCGCGTCAATCAAAAGGTAGTCCGGCGGAACGTCGAGGTTGGCGACGGCGATCTCGAACGCCAGCCGGTTGGCCGGCCCCAGTCCGATCTCGTCAATGGTGGCGGCTGAAACAATGCCAACCGACCAGCCCAGCACATTTTGGGTAATCACCTCGAAGAGCGACTGGCGCTGAATCGGCCGCAGCAGCTTGGAATCTCTGACGCCCGGAATCTTTTTAGCCGGATCCAAGATCACCGCACCGGCAACCAGCGGCCCGGCCCATGATCCCCGGCCGGCCTCATCGAGCCCGGCGATCAGGCGAAAGCCCCGGCGGCGCAGCCTGTTTTCCTGGCGGAGCGTTGGTAAATGCATAGTTAGAAATTAGCTTCTTAGCTTGTAGCTTTTTAGGCAATGGCCAGGCTTGACACCTACAAGCTACAACTTCTCATTGGTCAAGCTTCGCCATTCAGTGCGTATCCTGTGGAAACGTTGCTCAAAACTTGTGGCTAATAAGTGGCTAACCTCCTTATTGAGACAACTTGCCGTTTATTGCTATTATCGTATCATTTTTTATCTAAAATGAGCAAATAAAAAACTATTGCAACCCATATTCATTCTTCGCTACAATGAATGAGCTAAATTGGTAATAGCCTAAAGGAGGCCCTTATGCCCGCTCCAATAAAGCGAGAAATCAAGCGGGCCATCGTGGCGGAAGCTGACCTGCAGGATTGCTACCGGCGGTTGGCTGTTCGTACCGGCAACCCGAGGGTCAAAGCGGTGCTGCGCGATCTGCTCCTGATGGAGGAGATGAACGAGGTGCTGCTGCGATCGCTCAATCAGAGCATCAGTTCCTAGAGCCCCGAGGTCCAATTGGTCAATGATGCCGTATCGTAGGAGGCGGTACGGGTAGATTTGTTTTTTTCTGCCGCAGTCGGCAGTTTTTTGTTTTTATAAACGTAGAGACTAGGCAGTGCCTCGTCTCTACAGCGTTTTTTTATCCGTTGGCGAATGAAATTCAGATGTTTGACGCCTGGTCTTCCAGCCAGCGCTGGGCTTCGAGCGCGGCGGCGCAGCCAAAGCCCGCGGCGGTGACCGCCTGGCGGTAGCGGTGGTCGTGGACGTCGCCGGCGGCGAACACGCCCTCGACGCTGGTCTTGACGATATCCGTGGTTACGAGGTAGCCGACGCGGTCGAGCTTGAGCGCGCCCTTGAACACGGCGGTGTTCGGCTGGTGGCCGATGGCGATGAACACGCCGTCGGTTTTGAATTCGCTCGTGGCGTTGTCCTGGCTGTTTTTGATCACGACACCGGTCACCCGGCCGGCGGCCGGATCGTTAATCTCCAGCACTTCGCTGTTCCAGAGGAAATCAATCTTTTTATTTTTCTGGGCCCGATCCTGCATGATCTGGGAAGCGCGCAGGCTGTCGCGGCGCACCACCACGGTAACGTGCCCGGCGAAACGGGTCAGAAACAGCGCCTCTTCCAGGGCCGAGTCTCCCCCGCCGACAACGACCACGCGCTGGTCCCGGAAAAACGCCGCGTCGCAGGTGGCGCAGGCCGAGACGCCGTGGCCGCGCAGCTTGGTTTCTGATTCGAGACCCAGCCACTTGGCCGCGGCGCCGGTGGCGATAATCACGCTGCGGGCCGCATAGGTTTTGCCGCTGCCCGTTTCCAGG
>MHIL01000003.1:2661-16709 GCA_001817495.1 Candidatus Buchananbacteria bacterium RIFCSPHIGHO2_02_FULL_56_16 | reverse complement strand
GGTCGCGCGCCAAAATTGAAAAAAGAGAAAAATGTTTTGCTTCGCGCCGCCGTCAGGCGGGCGGAGCCGCGGGGCGGGTCAGTTCCGTTCAAAATAGGTTCGCACTGCGTTCAGCAATTGCGACTCAGTTTATAAAGGCGCATGCCTGCCCGCCGAATCCGCCGGCTGGCGGAGAAGGCGGGAGGTCGCGGGTTTCCGTCAGAGGCGGTCGTGGGTGAGCACTTTGGCAACGGGCATCGTACGATTTTTATGTTATTTTTGATATTTTTTACGAACCATTCCTACCGTCATTGTAGCCAATTATTCTAATTCACAACAGGTCTAATATAGTTAATTCAAAAAATTGAATTACCCATGATCACTCAATTCTCAACGCAAGAAAAAGAAGTAATTCTAAAAAATGCCGTTACTTCGTTTGTCCATGGCATTGAGCACTTGTTAGATTACAAAATAGAAAAAAATATCAAATTTTCTATTTTGCACACTTTTAATGCAGTTGAATTGTTATTGAAGGCTTATATAGGTTCAAATAATAAAGTGCTACTACAGCCAAATATTGATAAAAATAGCGACAAAAACGCTGACATTTCAATTTTATTAGAAAGAATGGAAAATTTTTCCGCTGTGCAATTTAATGATGACTTAATGAAAGGAATCGAAGTTTTGAGAAATAAAAGGAATGAAATTGAACACAAAAAATTTATTTTGACTGATAAACATGATGCTAAAGATGTAATGATTATTTTAGTGAGAGTCGTTTCGGGATTAATTACTTTCTCTCATGAGTATCTAGCAAAAGATTTGACTCGAGAACTACCTTGTGAATTAGAAAGTAGGTTTAACGATTTGAGATTAAAATTTGATGTCAAATTTAGGGTCTCTATAGAAAGACTCAAAGAAAAAGGAGTTGAAGTCGAAATGCAATGTACAAAATGTTTCAATATCACTGTGCCTTTTCTAGAGAAGGAGTGTAAAGTACAATGCTTTTATTGCAATGAATTACATTATATTTTACGATGTATATCGTGCAAAAAATTCGAGGTAAGTCATTTTTTTGATCAACAATTTTATTGTAAAGAATGTTCCATGAATTTAGATAACGAGGGACAAGATTACGCCGATATGATAGAAGTAGATCGGCAGATATCTGAAAATGAACTACCGCAGGAATACTAACTTCAGCGGCGTCCGCGGCGCGGGGCTGTTTCAGGCGATCTGCCTTGAAACCTAAAGAGCTTTTTTAAAACTTCACGACTAAACGGTATGAGCCATCGGCTGTACCCCAAAAAAGAAACGCCGCTTGATTACCCGATCGATCCGCTGATCGAGAAACGCTGGAGTCCGGTCGCGTTTTCGAGTGAACCGATTGAGCCGGAAAAAATAAACTCGCTCTTTGAAGCGATGCGCTGGGCGCCTTCCTCGGGCAACGGCCAGCCCTGGCGGGTCATCTACGCGACCCAAGATGAGCAAGAAAATTTTGATCGGTTAGCTTCTTTGCTCGATGAAGGTAACGGGTATGCTAAGCGGACGTACCTGTTGCTGCTGACGTGCGCGCTCCCGCGGTTCGAAGACAAGGATCGAGAGAACCCCTACTGGCAGCACGACACGGGACTGGGAACGCAAAACCTGATCCTCCAAGCGGTAGCGATGAACCTGATCGCTCACCCGATGGCGGGGTTCAATAAAGAAAGGGCGCATGAGCTTCTGGGTATTCCTGTTGACGTCGAACCGATGGTCATGATTGCGGTTGGCTACCCGGGTGACGGCGAAGCGCTGACCGACGAACGATGGGTAAAAAAGCAGCAGCAGCCGCGGCAGCGAAAGCCAGTTACCGACTTTGCGTTTCGGGGGAAATGGAATAGTAAAGTCAAATCTCAAATCTAAAATTTCAAAAATTTGCATCCCGCTCCACGGGATTTTATTTAAAAAAAAGTTCCGCCGCTGGCGGAACATTTTTCACTTATCTTGGCTTACTCACCTATCTCGACTTATCACGTCGTTCGCCACGGTCGGTCGCGACCGACGTGACTTATCTTGGCTTACTTCTTACTTCTTTTTCCTGCGGGGCGGTTTGTTCAGGCTCTTCAGGCAGTTAGCGCAGATGAGCATCTTCTTTCCATTAACTCGCTTGGTCTGGAGGTTGAGCTTTTGGCGTCTGATGGTTTTGATGTTCGAGTGGCTCCGCGCGTTGCCCTTGAGCGGGCTCCGGCCGCAGCGTTCGCAGCTTGCCATACAAGTAAAATTGAATTTTGAATTTCATTTTGACTACGAGGGCAGTATACCAGACCCCTTCTGAAAAATCAAGTCTTGTGCTACTATAGAGCCATGACACCCGAACTCATCCCCATTTTCATCATCGTTTTCTTGGCCTCGGTGATCCTCCACGAGGTCGCCCACGGCTACGTTGCTTACCGGTTTGGCGACGATACCGCCCGGCTCGCCGGCCGGCTCTCATTGAACCCGCTCGTTCATATTGACCCGTTCGGCTCGATTCTGGTTCCGCTGCTCTTGCTGGTCAGCCGGGCCGGCTTTCTGTTCGGCTGGGCCAAGCCGGTACCGGTCAACCCCTACCGTCTGCGGGGCGGCGCCCGCGCCTACCGCTGGGTGGCGCTGGCCGGTATCGGCACCAACCTCTGCTTGGCCCTGGTCGCCGCCGGCGTGCTGAAGGTCGTAACCACGGTGCTTGAGCTGCCGACTCAAAACCTCGGCGTCATCTTTTTCGGGCTGGCGTTCTACCTCAACGTCATCCTGGCGCTGTTTAACGCCCTGCCGTTCCCGGGTTTCGACGGCTTCAACTTTCTGACGACCTTTTCGGCGTTCGGCAACTTTATCAGTAAAACACCCCTCGGCGACCCCCTGTTCATGGTCCGCTATGGCTTGCTGCTCTCGCTGGCGCTCCTGTACCTGTTCTCAACGACGGTCAGCCGGCTGATTATTTATGTTTTGGCTTGGTTGGCAAATTTTTTCGGCATCACCGACGTCTTGGCGTCGGTCTTGACTTACTTTTAGTTATTGTGTAGTATTACTTCTGTATTTATGTCACTGCCTAGTAAAGGCAGATTTTTAGACCGTAAAAATGCCAACGATTAACCAGCTCATCCGGAAGCGACGAACGTCGCAGGCGAAGAAATCAAAAACTCCGGCCCTCGGGGTGGTTTCTAATACCCTGCGGCGGCGCAAGCATGAGCTGCCCAAGGGCGCGGCGTTCAAGCGGGGCGTTTGCCTCAAAGTAACCACCATGACGCCGAAAAAGCCGAATTCGGCCCTGCGCAAAATCGCCCGGGTCCGGCTCTCGAACGGCATGGAAGTAACCGCTTACATCCCCGGCGAAGGCCACAACCTCCAGGAGCACTCGATCGTGCTGATCCGCGGCGGCCGCGTCAAAGATTTGCCGGGCGTGCGCTACCACATCGTCAGGGGCGTTTACGACACCTTGGGCGTTGACGGTCGTCAGCGCGGCCGCAGCCTCTACGGCGCCAAGCGGGCGAGCGGGGAGAAGGGCAAGGGGGCGAAGAAAGCGTAACCTATGCCCCGTAGTAGTCCCTCACCTTATTTTCAGGGAACTACAGTTCGGGTATAAATCTTATTATTAGTTCATAAAATCCCTACCTTAGTATTTAGTATAAAGAATCAAAAAGGTGAGGGATCACTACGGGGTATGCGCGGAAAGACTCCCAAACGAATCATGAAGCCCGACGCGAGGTACCAGAGTACCAGCGTGACCAAGTTTATCAACCAGGTGATGCGTCGGGGCAAGAAGTCGGTAGCCGAGAGGGTTGTCTACCAGTGCTTTGACCTGATTAAAGAAAAAACGAAAAAGGACCCGCTCGACATTTTCAACGGTGCGCTCAAGAACGTCGCCCCGGATGTTGAGGTGAAATCCCGGCGGGTCGGCGGTGGCAACTATCAGATCCCGGTCGTCGTCATCGGCAACCGCAAGCAGGCGCTGGCGTTCCGCTGGCTCTTGACCGCGGCCCGCAGCCGTAAGGGCGCGCCGATCAGCCGCCGGCTGGCCGACGAGCTGATTGCCGCCTACAACCGAGAGGGCGCGGCGATCAAGAAGCGGGAAGACACCTACCGCATGGCGGAAGCCAACCGCGCCTTCGCGCACTTCGCGCGGCGCTAACGCACCGTCCGGCAGATTGCACCTATGCCCCGTAGTAGTCCCTCATCTTATTTTCAGGCAACTACTCGGGTATAAACCTTATCATTGAGTTCATAAAATCCCTACCTTAGTCTAAAGAATAAAAAAGGTGAGGGATCACTATGGGGTATGCCCCGAACCTACGGCATCGAAAAAATTAGAAACATCGGCATCATCGCTCACATTGACGCGGGAAAAACCACCGTCAGCGAGCGGATTTTGTTTTATACCGGCAAGAAGCACAAGATCGGCGAGGTCCATGAGGGCGCGGCCGAGATGGACTGGATGGAGCAGGAGCGCGAGCGCGGCATCACCATTACCTCTGCGGCAACCACCTGCCTCTGGGCGCCCCGCGGCGAGCGGGAGAATCTCTGCCAGATTAACATCATTGATACCCCTGGCCACATCGACTTTACCGCCGAAGTCCAGCGGTCGCTGCGCGTCCTCGACGGCGGGGTCGTGGTGTTCGACGGCGTGGCCGGCGTCGAGCCTCAATCGGAAACGGTCTACCACCAGGCCGAGAAGTTCCAGGTGCCGCTGATGGGTTTCGTCAACAAGCTGGACCGAACCGGCGCTGACTTCTACGCCGACCTGGCCTCAATCCGCGACCGGCTGACCAAGAACGCCTACCCGATCCAGCTGCCCATCGGCACCGAGGCCGACTTCAAGGGTGTCGTTGACCTCCTGACCCAGCGGGCGTTTATCTTTAAAGACGATCTCGGCACCGAGATTGAAGAAATCGACATTCCGGCCGAACTCCAGGCGCAAGCCGAGCAGTATCGCCACGAGCTGATTGAAGCGATCGTCCAGCACGATGAAGCGCTGCTCAACCAGTACTTGAGCGGCGCGCCGATCGAGCTTTCCGACCTCAAGCGGGTGCTGCGCAAGACGACGATCAATAACGAACTGATGCCGATTCTCTGCGGCAGCGCGCTGAAGAACAAAGGCGTCCAGCAGCTGCTCGATGCCGTCTGCGACTACCTGCCCAATCCGCTCGACATCCCGCCGGTTCGGGGGTTCCATCCCCGAAACAAGGAAACCGAAGAGGTGCGCGAGCCTTCCGACGACCAGCCCTTTGCGGCGCTGGCGTTCAAGATTGCCGTTGACCCGTTCGTCGGCAAACTCTGTTTCTTTCGGGTTTACTCCGGGGTGCTGACGGCCGGTTCGTACGTGCTCAATTCCTCGAGCGGCCAGAAAGAGCGCATCGGCCGGATCGTGCGGATGCACGCCAACCACCGTGAGGACGTCAAGGAAGTCTACGCCGGTGAAATTGCCGCCGCCGTCGGGCTCAAGACCACCTTTACCGGCCACACCCTCTGCGCCGAGGATCGCCCGATTGTCCTTGAGTCCATCACGTTCCCCGAACCGGTTATCTCGGTGGCGATTGAACCCAAGACCAAAGCCGACCAGGAGAAGATGGGTATCGCCATGCAGAAGCTGGCTGAAGAGGATCCGACGTTCAAGATTCGAACTGATGAGGAAACGCTCCAGACGCTGATCGCCGGCATGGGCGAGCTCCACCTCGAGGTGATCGTCGACCGGATGAAGCGCGAGTTTAAGGTGGAAGCGAACGTCGGCCGGCCGCAGGTCGCCTACAAAGAAACGATCAAGGGTACGGCCGAAGCCGAAGGCAAGTACATTCGCCAATCGGGCGGCCGCGGACAGTACGGTCACTGCCGGTTGCGGGTTGAGCCCCGGGCCCGCGGTGAAGGCTTTGAGTTTTTAAACGAGATTCGGGGCGGCCTCATTCCTCAAGAGTACATTCCGCCGATTCAAAAAGGCGTGGTCGAGGCGATGGACCGCGGCGTGATTGCCGGCTACCCGGTCATCGACCTCAAGTGCGTGGTCTACGACGGCTCGTTCCATGAAGTCGACTCGTCGGAAGCGGCGTTCAAAATCGCCGGTTCAATCGCGCTCCAGGAAGCGGTCCGGCGGGCTAACCCGATTATCTTAGAGCCGATCATGGCGGTCGAAGTCATCACCCCCGAGCAGTTCATGGGCGACGTCATCGGCAACTTGAATTCCAAGCGCGGCCAGATTTCCGAGATGCGCGACCGCGGCCGGACCAAGGTTATTGACGCGCGCGTGCCGCTGGCCGAGATGTTCGGCTACGCGACCGAGCTGCGATCGATGACCCAGGGCCGAGCGTCCTACAGTATGGAGTTCGCCGAGTACCAAGAGGTACCCGGTAACGTCGCTGAGAAGATAAAAGGCGATCGAGCGAAGAAGTAGCATGATATCTTGAAACCTGTAACTTGGAACATGAAACATAAAGTCTGAAACCCGCCAGGTTCCAGGTTTCACGTTTCAGGTGTCACGCCTGAAAATTCTATGGCCAGCCACATGGAGAAAATCATCAGCTTGATCAAGCGAACCGGTGACCGCTGCGTCGTGGTTGACGTTGAGGGCAACCCGCTGTACGTTATGTTAAGTTTAACCGAGTACGAAAAGCTGATTTCCGGCTCAGAGAACCTGGCGGCGTTGAACGAAGACGAGATGCTCGATAAAATCAACCGCGACGTTGCCAGCTGGCGCGCGAGCCAGCAGGAGCAGCAGCTGCGGGACTGGGACAGTGTCGAGCACGCCATTTCAGAAGCCAAGGGAACCCAGGGAGTACCACCGGCGGCTAACGTTGAAAATTCGCTCAACCAAGAGGATAATAAGCATAAAGAAGATCAGTACTACTTTGAGCCGATTGAGTGACGATCGAACCAACCGCGGTTTGGTTCAGCGGGTTGTCTTGACAAATTTTCTTTATTTGATATACTCAAAAAGTGTCTTTACGGCTGTGTAAGGCTCAATTTAATTAAGCCTACGCCGCCTTATCGATTTTAGTATCTAAAAATTAATTAATCTATTACGTAATTGCGATCTGCCCCAGCGACGTTACGCGGGCTGGCTTAACAAAAGATCACGCAGGGACGTCAAAAAATATGGCAGAAAAATTCGAACGCACCAAGCCTCATATCAACGTCGGAACCATCGGTCACGTTGACCACGGCAAAACTACGCTGACGGCGGCGATTCTCAAGTACATGAACGCCAAAGGTCTGAAAGCACAGACCAAGGGGGTTGACGAAATCGACAACGCGCCGGAAGAGAAAGAGCGCGGCATCACCATTGCGACCGCTCACGTTGAGTACGAGACCGAGAAGCGGCACTACGCCCACATTGACTGTCCGGGTCACGCCGACTACGTCAAGAACATGGTCACCGGCGCGGCCCAGATGGACGGCGCGATCCTCGTGGTCGCCGCCACCGACGGCCCGATGCCGCAGACCCGAGAGCACATCCTACTCGCCCGTCAGGTCGGCGTGCCGGCCATGGTTGTTTTTTTGAACAAGGTTGATCAGGTTAAAGAGCCTGAACTCATCGACCTGGTTGAAGAGGAAATCCGCGACCTGCTCAAGAAGTATGAGTTCCCCGGCGATGAGACGCCCATCATTCGCGGTTCGGCCCTCAAGGCGCTGGAGAACCCCAACGACGAGGCGGCCGGTAAGCCGATCGCCGATTTGCTCAAAGCGATTGATGAGTATATTCCCGAGCCGGTGCGAGACATCGAGAAGCCGTTCTTGATGCCGATTGAAGATATCTTTTCAATCGAAGGCCGCGGTACGGTCGCGACCGGTCGGATTGAGCGCGGCGTCATCAAGGTGAACGAAGAGGTTGAGCTGGTCGGTCTGCGCGACACCAAGAAGACCGTGGCGACCGGTATCGAAATGTTCAACAAATCGCTTGACCAGGGACAAGCGGGCGACAATGCCGGCGTGCTCCTGCGCGGTACTAAGAAAGAAGAGATTGAGCGCGGCCAGGTTTTGGCCAAGCCGGGTTCGATCACGCCCCACACCGAGTTCGAGGGCACGACCTACGTCCTGACCAAGGAAGAGGGCGGCCGTCACAGCCCGTTTTTCAAGGGTTACAAGCCGCAGTTCTACATCGGCACCGCCGACGTAACGGGTGACGTTGAGCTGCCCGAAGGCGCTGAAATGGTGATGCCGGGTGATACCGTTAAGCTCAAGATTAAGCTGATTAAGCCGGTTGCTCTGGAAGAGAAGCAGCGGTTCGCGATTCGAGAGGGTGGCAGAACCATTGGCGCCGGCGCCGTCACCAAGATTCTTAAGTAACCAATGAGTCCCCGCCTACGCTCGACACCGTCGAGCTTCGGCGGGGACAACGTTAAGCTCTTTTACGGCAATGGCGATAAAAAAAATTCCGATTTCCTCGCGACGGGTCAGTGAAGAAGAGGAGATTAAGCAGAAAATCAGGATCAAGATCAGGGCGTACGACCACAAAATTATCGACCAGTCGACGCGCACCATCATTGAGACGGCCCAGCGGACGGGCGCGGAAGTCGTCGGCCCAATCCCGTTGCCGACCGAGAAGAAGAAGTACACCGTTTTAAAATCGTCATTCGTCCACAAAGACGCCCGCGATCAGTACGAGATGCGGATTCACAAGCGCCTGTTGGACATCCTGAACCCGACCGCCAAAACCATTGATTCGTTGAGCAGCATCAACCTGCCGGCGGGCGTCGATGTAGAAATCAAGATGCAGTAGTAGTGTTCTTGGAACATGGGACCCAGTGAACGGTAGAGAAAGCTTCCCCGACGCGGGGAAAAACCTCTACGGTTCCGGCGGATTTCCACAAGGAGTAGTCTCGACTTACACTCGAACAATTCGCCAGCGTTTTCATACCCTCCTCATCGGGGCGGGTATCCATCTGGCTCATTGTTGAGGCAGATTTTCATTATAGAAACGGTTATGAAGTTCATTGTCGGCCAAAAAGCAGAAATGACGCAGCAGTTTGCTGAAAGTGGCGCCGTGGTGCCGGTTACGAGAGTGGTTGCCGGTCCGTGTGTCGTCACCCAGGTCAAAGCCGCGTCCAAGGATGGCTACTGCGCGATCCAGCTTGGTTTTGGCCAACGACGAACGATCAGTAAACCCGTCCGCGGCCACCTCAAGGGCCTGGGCTCATTCCGGTACCTGCGAGAGTTCCGGGTGACGCCCGCCGACGCCGAGAAGCTGCACGTGGGCGACACCATCACCGTTGGGGTTTTTACTCCCGGCGACGTGGTGAAGGTCACCGGCACGGCAAAAGGTAAGGGCTTTCAGGGCGTGGTCAAGCGTCATGGTTTCCACGGCAGCCCGGCCACCCACGGCCACAAGGACCAGCTGCGGATGCCGGGATCAATCGGTTCGACCGGCCCGGCTCACGTGTTCAAGGGCACCCGAATGGGCGGTCAGATGGGTGGCGGGCAGGTTACGGTCACCAATTTGAAAATTATCGCCGTTAACCCTTCGCAGCAAGAGCTGCTGGTCAAGGGCGCGATTCCGGGGCCGCGCGGCGGGTTAGTCCTTGTGGCCGGCGACGGTGAATTGACGCTCGCTGCAGCGCTAGCCGGAGCGTCAACCGTTGCGTCAGCTACTCCGGCTGGAGAGCCAGTACCGGCCCCAGTTAGCGAACCGCAGCCAGAGTCGCAACCGAAACCGAAACCGTAACTATGAACAACCTTAACGTCTACAATCAAGCCGGCACGGTCGTGAGCACCCGTAAGCTCAACGCGGCGGTTTTTGACGTCAAGATCAACCCAGCCGTGGTCCAGCAGGCCGTCGTCGCCCAGCAGGCGAACGCCCGGCCCGTGCTCGCCCACACCAAGGGCCGCGGCGACGTTTCCGGCGGCGGCAAAAAGCCGTGGCGTCAGAAGGGGACCGGTCGCGCCCGTCACGGATCAATCCGTTCACCGCTCTGGCGCGGCGGCGGCGTGACGTTTGGGCCGACGGCCGAACGAAATTTCAAGCTCAAGATTAACAAAAAAGTCCGGCGTAAGGCGATCCTGATGTCGCTGTCGAGTAAGGCAGCGGATGAGCGAATCGTGCTGCTCGATAGCCTGACGCTGACGGCAATTAAAACCAAGACGCTTGTGTCGGTACTTGAGGCGCTCAAGCTCTGGCCGGTTAAGGAAAAAAAAACGAAAGCCGCCCCGGCGGCCGTAGAGCAAAAAACGAACGCCGCGGCAAACGCGACTCCGCCGGCTCGCCTCGCTTCGTCCGACCTCGGCTCGACGCCGAGTCGAGACGAGGAGGCGAAGCGGGCCAAGCGACGCAAGCCGCGGGTACTGATTGTCATGCCGGCCAGCGACCAGACAATCGTGAAGTCGGCGCGCAACATTCCCGGCGTGTCGGTAGTCAGCGCCGACAGCTTAAACGTGCTGGCAGTACTCAACCACCAGTACCTGCTGATGCCGATCCAGTCACTCGAAAAGATTGAGCAAACTTTTTTAGCAACATAGTATGTCCCGTAGTAACCCCTCACCTTATTTGAAACATAATGACGATTCTACACGACGTCATGGTTCATTCGTAACCGTTCCCCACCCTAACCTAAGCAAGGTGAGGGATCACTACGGGATATGAGCTTTTTTAAGCGCGGCAAAAAAGAAGCAACAACCGATAAACCAGTTTCGGTACCGAGTAGTAAACCGGCGGCTGTTCCGAAGCCGGCAGCGGCTACGGCGATGGCCAAAAAAGAACCCGTCTCGACCAAGGCGAAAGCCACAACGATCCGCGGTACCAGCCAGAACGCCTACCGCGTATTGCTCAAGCCGCTGGTGACCGAGAAGGCCGCTGACCTCGGCACGCACAACCAGTACGTTTTTATGATCGACCCGCGGATGAATAAGATTGAGGTAAAAAAAGCGGTCCGAACCATCTACGGCATTAACCCGCTGGCGGTTCGTATCATTACCATGCAGGGTAAGGCGGTGCGCTACGGCCGGCGCTACGGCGTCACCAAGAGCTGGAAGAAAGCAATGGTGACGTTGAAAGCCGGCGATAAGATTGAAGTTTACGAGGGAGTGTAACCTATGTCCCGTAGTAGAACTTCGATAGGAAATCATCATGAGTTGTCTTATCATACTAACGGACAGCAGGGTAAAAATAAAAATTACGCTTACTTTGGTAAACAAACGCTTACTTAATACATAATCGAAGTTTCACTACTGGATATGGCGATTAAGATTTACAAACCAACCAGCCCGGCCCGACGTCAGACGTCGATTATTACCACCGAGACGCTGACCAAGAAGCGACCGGAAAAGCGGCTGCGACTGGCCAAGAAGCGAACCGGCGGCCGAAACGCCACCGGCCGGATCACCGTGCGTCATCGCGGCGGGGGAGCCAAACAGTTCTACCGTTTGATTGACTACCGCGGCGACAAGCTCGACATGCCGGCGACGGTAATGGCGCTCGAGTACGATCCGAACCGTTCGGCCCGGATCGCGCTGGTCAGCTACGCCGACGGCGAACGACGGTACGTCCTCGCCCCGATTGACTTGAAAGTCGGCGATCAGATTATCTCTTCCCGCCAACGCACCGACGTCAAAGTCGGTAACCGGATGCCGCTCGATGTGATGCCGCTGGGCATGATGGTCTATAACATTGAACTGACGCCCGGTAAGGGCGCGCAGCTGGTTCGCAGCGCCGGCAGTTCCGCGAAGCTGATGGCGGTTGAAGGCGCCTACGCCACCGTCAAGCTGCCCTCGTCCGAAGTCCGGATGGTTCCCAAACAGTCCATGGCCACCATCGGTCAGGTTTCCAATCCTGAAGCGATGCACGTCCGGGTCGGCAAGGCCGGCCGGAAGCGGCACATGGGCATTCGTCCCACCGTCCGCGGTAAGGCGATGAACCCGGTTGACCACCCGCACGGCGGCGGCGAGGGCCACAACCCGATTGGTTTGAAGGGCCCGAAGACGCCGTGGGGCAAGTACGCCCTGGGCGTGATTACCCGCAAGCGGACGAAGCAGTCGAATAAGTATATCGTTTCAAAGCGTCGCAACCGTCGACGCGCCTAACCAAACCCTTATGTCCCGTAGTAGTCCCTCACCTTATTTGAAAAATAATTACCATTCGACAAGGCGTAATGATTCATTAGTAACCATTCCTCACCCCGAGATAAACAAGGTGAGGGATCACTACTGGATATGGCACGAAGCTTAAAAAAAGGTCCCTACGTCAACGAGCGGTTGCTCGAGAAATTGCGCCGGCTGAAAGCCGGTGACAAGACCGTGGTCAGAACCTGGGACCGGGCGTCGACGATTACGCCCGAGATGCTGGGCTTTACGATTGGCGTTCATAATGGTAAAACCCATGTGCCGGTCCTGATGGTCGAAAACATGGTCGGCCATAAGCTGGGAGAATTTTCACCAACCCGCCGGTTCATCGTCCACGGCGGAAAGATGGCGAAGGAACAGGCCCAGGTCGCGGGCCAAAAAGAGGCCACGGCCACTAAGCCGGTGCAAGCCAGTAGCGCCAAAAAGTAACGAAACGTATGGCAGTAGTCCAGCCTAACACCAAACCTACCGACCTTTCGACAGTCTCACGGTCGCCCCGAGTTGAACCGAGAGGCGATCAACCGGCCGTCGCCAAACCCAAGGCGGAGCCGGTCGTGCAAGCGGCCAAGAGCGGCAAGCAGCCCGCTTCGCGCGCCGTCGACAAAGCCTCCGGCGACGTGCAACCAGCGAAGCGTGGCGAGCCTTTGGTTACCGAAGTTAACGCCAAGGCCCGCTTCATTCGGGTCGCCCCGCGGAAGGTGCGGCTGGTGATTAATCAGCTGAAGGGCCGGCCGGTGGTTGAGGCGCTTGGCTACCTTCAGTTCGTTCGCCGGTCGGCGGTTCGGCCGGTCGCCAAGCTGCTGCAGTCAGCGGTCGCGAACGCCGAGCATAATTTTAGAATCGATCGCAGCGATCTATTTATTAAACAGTTTACCGCTGACGACGGTCCGACCTTGAAGCGCTACCGACCGCGAGCCCACGGCCGATCGGCGCCGATCGCCAAACGAACCAGCCACCTCAAGGTGGTGCTGGGCGTCAAGCCCGGCGCTCGGCAGAAGGCGGCAACGCCGGCCAAGCAAGCGGCCGAGCCAAAACCGGCCGAAGCGGAAAAGAAGTCAGAAAAGTCAGGCATCAGGATCGTCAGTCCGGACGCGGTGAAAAAAGAAGCGCCGAAGGTGACCGGTCGGGGACCGGCTGAACGAGGCAAGACCGGTAAAGGGTTTCTCAAAAGGATTTTCCAACGTAAAACCGGCTAACGACTATGGGACAAAAAGTGAATCCAAAAATTTTCCGGATCGGGACGCTGAACCAATGGAACTCGCGGTGGTTTAGCCGTAAGGACTACCTTACGTACTTGCGGCAGGACATCACGATCAAGCGCTTCTTGGAGCGAGAGCTCAAAGAAGCGGCGGTCTCGCAGATTGACGTCGAACGCTCGGCGACCAACATCACGGTCATCATCCACTCGGCCAAGCCGGGCATCATCATCGGTCGCGGCGGCCAGGGGATTGAGGAGCTCAAGAAAAAGATTGTCACGCAGTTTCTTGCCCCTACGACCAGTTTGCAGGTGACTATCCAAGAGGTGACCGACCCCAACACGTCGGCCGAGCTCATCGCTCAGTCAATCGTCGCCGACCTCGAACGACGCATGCCGTTCCGTCGGGTGATGAAGACTGCGATCGGCCGGGTCGAGCGCGCCGGCGTCCGCGGCGTGAAAGTTACCGTCGCCGGCCGGTTGAACGGCGCCGAGATCGCCCGGACCGAAACGTCGAGCTCGGGCAGCCTGCCGCTGCACACGATCCGGGCCGACATTGACTACGCCCAGGCCGCTGCCCACACCACCTACGGCGTGATCGGCATTAAGGTCTGGATTTACAAAGGCGAGAAGTTCAAGCAAGATTTAAAAAATCAGCCGCTCGCCGTCGAGCCGGCTTCGGCCGGCCATCGGCGCCGTCCCAATAGCCATAAGCGTTAGACCGCAGTATGTTGATGCCTCGAAAAGTAAAACACCGCAAGTGGCAGAAGGGCAGCCTGAAAGGGAAAGCCTCGGCCGGTACGAACATCAGCTTCGGCAG
>MHIL01000003.1:0-2617 GCA_001817495.1 Candidatus Buchananbacteria bacterium RIFCSPHIGHO2_02_FULL_56_16 | reverse complement strand
GATCACTACGTGGTGGTCGTCAAGCCGGGTGTCGTGCTCTTCGAGATCGACGGCGTGTCCGAGGAAGTCGCCCGTGAAGCGATGCGCCTCGCCGCTCACAAGCTGCCGATGAAAACTAAGTTTATTGGTAAGTAGCTATGCTTCAGTTTAAAGAATTGGAAAATCGATCCGTTAACGACCTTCAGCAGGTGCTCAAGGATTCGCGCCAGAAGCTCCAGGAGTTGCGGTTTAAGGTTGCTTCGAAGCAGCTCAAGAACATTCGGGAAATCCGCAGCGTCCGGCTGACCATCGCTCATATCCTAACCATTCTCCAGCGCCGCCGCGCCGCCGCGCCCGACCAGGGCACATCGCCGGCGGATGCGACCACTAAGCATCAATCATTATGACCGACCAAACCCAGAACAAGCGATCGCCTCGAGAATTCCGCGGCGTCGTCGTTTCGGCACCCGGCAGCAAAACCATCGTCGTCACCGTCGAGCGCTCGAAGCTCCACCCGAAGTACCTGAAGCGCTTCAAGGTAACGAAAAAGTATAAGGTTCACGACGAGCGCAACCAGTATCGGGCGGGGGACGCGGTTCGGTTTGTTGAAACCAGACCCTTAAGCAAAGATAAGCGCTGGCGCGTATTGTACGACCAGCTGGCTGGTCGCTAACCACTATGATTCAAATGCGAACAATGCTCGTCGTAGCGGATAACACCGGCGCCAAAAAGCTCCAGTGCATTAAAGTGCTGGGCGGGTACCAGAAACGGTACGGCCGGGTGGGCGACATCATCACGGTGTCGGTCAAAGAAGCGGTACCCCATAGTATGGTCCAAAAAGGCAACGTCCTGCACGCGGTGATCGTTCGAACTCGCAAAGAGATTCGGCGGCCCGACGGCTCATACGTCCGGTTCGATGACAACGCGGCGGTGATCGTCGACAAGAAGTCGAAAGAGCCGAAAGGCACCCGTATCTTCGGGCCGGTTGCCCGCGAGCTGCGCGGCCGAGGTTTTACTAAAATAATTTCACTCGCTCCCGAGGTACTCTAACCCGTATGAAGCTTAAACGAGGCGATCGAGTCAAAATCATCAGCGGCAAGGACCGGGGGAAATCCGGTAAGGTGCTCCAGGTGCTGGTTGACCGTCAGCGGGTATCCGTTGAGGGAGTGAACTTACGGTACAAAAACATGCGGCCTCGCCGCCAGGGTGAGTCCGGCCAGCGCATCCAGTTCCCCGCGCCGCTGGCGGTCGCAAACGTGGTGCTGGTGTGCCCCGCGTGCGGTAAAACCACCCGGGTCGGCTACCGGCAGCTGGAGAATCGCAAGAAAGTAAGAATTTGCCGAAAATGCAAGGAGAGCTTACCATAGTATGAGTCGTCTCAAAAAAAAGTATCAGCAAGAAGTCGTGCCCGCGCTTCAGCAAGCGCTCGGGCTTGATAACCGGCTGGCCGTTCCGCGGCTCATCAAGGTGACGGTCAACGTTGGCATCGGCAAGAGCCTCAAGGACCCCAAGATCGGCGAGGTGGTTACCAGCACCCTGGAGCGAATTACCGCCCAAAAACCGGTACCGACCAAGGCAAAGCAGTCGATTTCAAATTTTAAGGTCAGGCAGGGTCAGATTGTCGGCTACGTGGTAACCTTGCGCGGCGAACGGATGTACGATTTCGTCGATAAGCTCATCAGCATCACCCTGCCGCGGGTCAGAGACTTTCGCGGCCTCGACCCAAAGACGGTTGACCAACAGGGCAACCTCAACCTCGGTTTTAAGGAGCACATGGCGTTTCCCGAGATTCAGGCCGACGAGGTTGAAAAAATCCACGGTTTGCAGGTTACCATCACCTCCAGCCCGGGGAGCAGGGAAGCGGGGTTTGAGCTGTTCCGGCTGCTCGGCTTTCCCTTTCGTCAACAGTAACTACGATACGATATGGCCACGACGGCACAAATTATTAAATCGAATAAGAAACCGAAGTACTCGACGCGGATTGTCCGGCGCTGTTGGCGCTGCGGCCGCAAGCGTGGCTACATTCGCGATTTCGGGCTCTGTCGGATCTGTTTTCGAGAGCTCGCCAACTCCGGTCAGGTGCCGGGCATTAAGAAATCGAGCTGGTAATTAAAATGAAAAGTGTGAAGATTAAAATGCAAAATGACAGGGTAAAATGTCAAAATAAAAAATATCCCGCGAAGCGGGGTACCGTAATTTTGCATTTTGATTTTTAATTTTTGATTTTTCTATGACTGATCCCATCGCTGACATGCTTACCAGAATCCGTAACGCCCTGGCGGTTCGAAAGACCGAGGTGGTGTTGCCGTACTCGAAACTGAAGTTCAACGTGGCGGAAATTTTGCGAACGGAAGGGTTTGTCCGCAAGGTGGAAAAAATCGCCAAGGGTACCGCCGACAACCGGATCGATCAGCTGCGAATCGTCCTCAAGTACCTCGGACCCAAAGAGCCCGCCATCGCCGCCATCAAGCGGATCAGTAAACCGGGCCAGCGGGTGTACGTCACCAAGGATAACATCCCCGTGGTACTCAACAACCTCGGCATCGCCATCATCTCAACTTCCAGCGGCCTGATGACGAACCGTCAGGCCAGGAAGCGGGGTGTGGGCGGCGAGGTAATCTGTGAAGTATACTAGTAT
>MHIL01000002.1:11079-11163 GCA_001817495.1 Candidatus Buchananbacteria bacterium RIFCSPHIGHO2_02_FULL_56_16 | reverse complement strand
GAGTGGTGAGTTATTTGTTGTTAGTTTTTAGTTTGCTTTTCGCGTCTTTAAGCGGCAGCCGTTGCTGCGTGCCGAGCAGCTCGC
>MHIL01000002.1:0-11013 GCA_001817495.1 Candidatus Buchananbacteria bacterium RIFCSPHIGHO2_02_FULL_56_16 | reverse complement strand
TGCCGTAGCCGATAACCAGCCCACGATCAATGAGCCGTTCGACGCTGCGGGTCAGATCACTGATTTCGTCTCTCGGCTTGGGCCGCTTCAAGCGGCTGGCGTAGAAACGTAGCAGCACCCCTTTGTGGACCGTCGCGCGGTTCGCCGCCAGCGCCTGCGTCAGAATATAACGTTGCAGGTCAGACAGCTGCATAGGAAACCTCGCTTACTTCTCTTTCGTCTGCTTATGCCTCAATGAGATGTGGACATCGCGCAGCTGTTGGTCGCTGACCGGCGCGGGGGCCCTCATCATCGGGTCGCGGGCGTCACCGGTCTTGGGAAACGCGATCACCTCGCGGATGTTGGGTTCGCCGGCCAGGAGCATCACGATCCGGTCAATGCCCGGCGCGAAGCCGCCGTGGGGCGGCGCGCCGTAGGTGAATGCTTCCAGCATATGGCCGAAGCGGGCCTGCTGCTCGGCCTCGTCAATTTCCAGGAGGTCAAAAATTCGTTTCTGGAGCTCTCGCTCGTGGATCCGAATGCTGCCCGAACTCAACTCAAAACCGTTGAGCACCAGGTCGTAGGCGTTCGCCCGCACGCTGAGCAGATCCTTACCCTTCATGAACTTCTCCCGGTCTTCATCTTTGATTGAACAAAACGGGTGGTGGGTGGCGGCGATGTGGCCCGCCTCATCTTTTTCAAACATCGGAAAATCCACGACCCAAACAAAAGCCAGCTCGTTGGGGTCCTCGCGGTTCTGGCGCAGGTCCGGCTTGTCGCTGCCGTGGCGCTCCATCGCCTCGGTGTAAGTCAGCCGCGGGAACGGTTTTTTGGCTAATTTTTTTTCCGGAAACAACTTCTCCACAAGCTCGATGAACATCGCCTCGGTGTAGGCCAGGACGTCTTCCTGGGTCACGAATGACATCTCAAAGTCGAGCTGGGTGAACTCCGGCTGACGGTCGCCGCGCTGGTCTTCGTCGCGAAAGCAACGCGCGATCTGGAAGTACCGCTCAAAGCCGGCCACCATGCACAGCTGCTTAAACTGCTGGGGCGACTGCGGCAGAACGTAAAACTTCCCCGGGTGCAGCCGGCTGGGCACCACGAACTCCCGCGCCCCCTCGGGCGTGCCCTTCATCAGAATCGGCGTCTCGATCTCGACAAAGCCGTGGTCGTGCATGTACTGGCGAAAGAAGGTAACGACGCGGTCGCGCAACCGGAGATTACGCTGCATTCGCTCGGTGCGCAGGTCGAGGTAGCGGTACTTCAGGCGCGTCTCCTCGTTGACTTTGCTCGTGTCTTTATCAACCTCAAACGGCGTGGTTTCCGCCGGGTTGATAATCTCGAGCGTCTCGGCCGAGAGCTCTACCGTACCGGTCGGAATTTTTTCGTTAATCAGTTTGTCAGGCCGCTGGTTGACGCGGCCTTCGATGCCGACCACGAACTCGGACCGCAGCGTCTGGGCCAGCTCGTAGGCTCCCGGCTGATCCGGCGTAAAGACAACCTGCAACAGCCCGGTTTTGTCCCGCAGGTCAATGAAGATAATTTTACCATGGTCGCGCCGGCTGTGGACCCAACCCTTTACCAGCACGCGTTCCCCCACCCTCCGAACGGTTTCTTCCGAAAAAATGCGCTCCATACGTTCGATGTTCGCTTAAAGGTTAGCTCGTTGAATAGTACCATCATACTAGATTTCTCGTATTTTTGCAACCGAAGTCTTGACAGCAATTGTCCCATACGCTACGATTAAGGCCTAAAGTCGCTCTTTGAGCCGCTCTTTAGACAACTTACCCAATGGAGAAAGAAGGTGAAAGCAATGAGGAGTCTCAACGTAGTCAAGAAGCTGAAACACCGTTTCGCACCACCCCTAGAAAACCGCATCGAAGATGATGTCGGTACATCCGTTGGAGCGCTACTCGAAGGGCTACAAGTAGCGTGCAAGCTGACGCCACAGGGCGTCATTCCCTTCATCCTGCTACCTAACCAAACAAAGTTAGGACAAACGCTGGTTGAGGCGTTGAAAAACAAGGGGGCGTACCATGGGATTAAGGATGATCGTCGAAAGGGTTGGTTTTTCAACCAATTCAAGCTCCATTGCGGGTGTTTGGTTAATGTGCTGTCTACAACAGCGCTTAACAACTAATCATTCTCCCACACAGCCTACCGTCAAAATTACCTGGCGGTAGGCTCTCTTTTTTTAGAAAAAAAACTCCCCCGACTATGTAGCATCGTGGGAGCGTACAAAATTTTAACGAATGGACTGGTGATCGAGCGCCGAGATAATTGCCGCAGTGTCGAAGCAATGTTGACAGTACGCACACTCGAGCGAAACGTCTGACGGCTCTTCTTTCTGGCCTTTAACCCAAAAGAACGTCTCAGCTTCAGGATCGCAGTTGGTAACGCAATCCGGATTAGGGCAAACGAAAAGTTTTGCTACCGCTTTCGGCAGCGGAAACTCGAGCCGGCGGTACTCTTTCTCTTCATCATCCTTACGCATGAAGCTGAACCGAACGTCGGGAGCGATAATACCGATGGTCGCTGCCAGCTGAAAGGACGGCCACCGGTTGTGGAGCTGGATGATTTCCTTGCCGCCGGGCAGCGCCTTTGAATCAACGCCTTCGCCGATGGTAATTTGCCGTCGGGGACCACGGAATAATCCCGCCTTCTGGCCAAGCCGACGGACCAAGCTGGCCGTACCCGGCCTCAGCCGATCGATAACCGTACCGTTTCGCACGTAGGTAAAAAATAGGTCTCGATCGTGGTACTTAGAGTCAAGTTTCTGGCGGTGGTCATTCAGATCTCCCTCCTGTAAAACGACGGGTCGAATCCGCGGTTCTTCAAGCACTGGAGTTGCTTCCGTATGACGACCAGCTTCGCAGAGTCGTAAGATTGCCATCCGGGTGGGAATCCCAATGCTCGATTCCATAAGCATGAGGTTCTTCGGGTGAACCCAGAGACAGGGGTCAATGGTCGGTGCGTGACCGTCAATCGGTTGCGCATCCAAGATGAATCCTTCGTACCGCTCCATAAACTCCGGAGTGATCATTAGAGATCTAGCCACCGCCTCGGCTTCATGCGAAGGCATCATCTCCTTGAGTCGTTCGAGCTGGGTGCGAATCGTGTAGACGACATCCGCTTTCAGCGCCAAGGTAAGCTCACTTTCGGCGGCGCACTGTTCAGGACGACAGAACACCTCCACCTGAAATACCGGGGGTGCGATGAAGGTAAAGTGAATACTGAACAGCTTGCCGAGTTTGATCCAGTCGTGAACCACCCGGCTGTGCAGGAGGTCCCCGACGAACGCGATCTTAAGATTATCCAAGATTGCGCCGATCTGCTCGGTGAGGTACTGCTCGGCGTCCTGACGACGAAACAGCGTTTCGAGGTTGATGTACTGACTCTGCTTACGAACGCCCAGCCGTTGAGCCACGATAGTGACGAGATCCAACAGTACTTGCGAGGGGTGGTCGCGTGTTCCGGCGCCGGCGACAATAATTGAGACGTCTTGGCGTACCCAGCTTTCATCAGCCGGAGTCCGTTGAATACACTGAGCGAGATGCATACCCAACCCCTCGGTTTTGCTGCGAACCACGACGATGTCAGCGCCCTGTTGAATGAGCATACGGAGCGTCAATCCGGCGGGTTCACCTTTGCCCAGCGAGCTATCAGCGGCAGTAATGGCACCGCCGACTCGGAAGCCAACCAGCTCGGACGCCTCCTCGAACGAATGCCTCGTCCTCGTGCTCAGCTCCTCAAACCAGAAAACAGTCTTCGGTCGCTGCTGCTTGGCCTTCACGAGCGCTCGTAGACTTGGCGGCGGCGGCGGTGATTGCCGTTGACAGTAGTAGGGAATCATCCGCAACGCCTCGATAATCACCGCAACGATTTCATCTCTGGTTAACAACCCGACATGAATAAAGTTTTTCATTTCTCACTCCCCCCTTTCATCTGGTATCCGTTCTGCAACCTCTTTTTGTACTGCACTGCGTACCTCCTTTTGGCTCATCGCGGCCTAAAAAAATAACGGCGCTCTGCCGTTTTTTGGTCGGTTGTCAACGAACCAACCTCCTTCCGATGAGTTTAGCAGACCGGCAGCCAGCCGTCAAGGCCCGCCGCCGTAACAAAGCGTTTGACGTTAAGCTCGCGGTCCAGGTGCTGGTTTAAGAAACGTCGCAGGCTGGTCCGGTTGGTTGCCACTGCCGCTGGTGGCCGGTAGCCAAGTTCGCTCAACAGCTCAACGGTGAACCGCTGCTGGAGCTCGGCGCAGCGCTGCTTGGTGAGTGGCCGCTCCGAACCCACCACCCCGAGCGACGTTCGCAACAGTTCGAAGAGTCTGAGGTCTGGTTGGTGGGGCCTGGTCAGCTGATCAACCAGCTCGAGCATCAGGCTACCAAGAAAAACCTGCTGGAGTGAAGGGACGACCGGAAAAAATGTTTCTTCGAGCACAGCGCCGGCCAACTGTTCAAAGTTTCGGCCACGGGCGATGAGCAGGTCAACGCTGGCGAAGAACTGGAGGTGGCCGTTGAGTTTGCTCTGAGTCTTCTTCGTTCCCCGGCCGACCGCCTCCACCTTACCCAGCCGCCTGGTGTAGAACGTGAAAAGCTGGCTGGCTTCGCCCCAGTTGATCCGTCGAAGCAGAATGGCGCTGGTAGAACAAGCTGGCATAGGGAAGGAATAAGTCAAGATAAGATAGTAAGTCAAGATAAGTGGGCCAGTGAACAAGTTAGCAAGTTGGCCCGCTTCGACGAGCGAAGCGAGGCGAGCAAGCGAAACAAGCTAACTTGTTAACTTGTCAGCTTGCTAACTTTTTCCCTTCTGCTTATCTAAGTATGCCTGCAGAATCAGCATCGCCGCCACCGCGTCATCCTGGCCTCGTACGCCCAAACGGTTAGCCTGCCGGGTGGTCAAGCGTTCGTCTTCGACCTCCACCGGCAGCTCCAGCGCCGTCTGCAGCCAGCGGACAAACCCGAGCACGTCGCGCAGGTGCTGGTTCTGCAGATCCTTCTGGCGCCAGAAGGTCTGGCGCTTTTCGGCCTTGAGGCTGATGGGTACGCCGACGACGATTCGTTCAACCTGATGCCGCTGGCACACCGCCCGGAGACGCTCCAGTACCGCTTCTGGCGCCACAACGGGTATAATTTCGAGCGGCAGCGCGAGCCGCTGGTCTCCGCTGGAAATCGCCAGGCCGATTTTTTTTGCGCCGTAGTCGATGCCTAGTATAGTCACAGTAAAAAATTAAAAATCAAAAAGCAAAAATTAAAGGTGCAGCTGAAAGGTCAAAGCTTTGAACTTTGATTTGTCGCTTTGGTTTTTGATATCTAAGCATTAGATGGGTCTGTCAGCACTTCCACGCCGTCTTCCGTGACTGCCACCGTGTGCTCGAAGTGGGCGGATAAGCTGCCATCGGCCATGACGATCGTCCAGCCGTCATCAAGCGTCTTAATCAAATAGTCGCCGGCGCTCACCATCGGCTCGATGGCGATGACCAGCCCGGGCCGCAGCTCCAGATCCTCATGCTTGGGGTCGAAAAAGTTCGGAATGCGCGGCTCTTCATGGACGGCGTAGCCGACGCCGTGGCCGACCAGCTGCCGAATGACCGAGAACCCACTCGCCTCAACGTACCGCTGAACCGCCCGCGAGATGTCGGAAATACGGTTGCCGGGCTTGACCTGCTCGATGCCCCGCTCAAGCGAGGTCTTGGTTGCAGCAATCAACCGACGCGCGGTCGGCGAGACGGTGCCGACGGCGACGGTCAGGGCCGTGTCGGTAAACAAGCCCTTGCCTTTGGCGGGGTAGCGCATGCCGATGTCAATGCTCAAAATATCCCCGTCGCGCAGGACGCGGCTGGATGCGGGCGTATGAACCAGCTCCTCGTTGACCGAAGCGCAGATGGTGGTGAGAAACGGCGGCTCATAGCGGCTGCTCCGGTAGCCCTTAAACGAGGGCACGCCGCCGGCTTGGCGAATCAGCTCTTCGGCCTTACGGTCGAGCTCGGCGGTCGTCACGCCCGGCCGGACTCGGTCGGCCAGCTGCTGTAAAATAGCTCCGAGCAGCCGGCCGCTCGTTTTGAGTACCTTGATTTCTTGAAGGGTCTTTATGGTAACCATAGATGGCCTATGTGTGCTGATGACGGTCAATCACCTGGACGATCTGCTGGGAAACCTCTTCAATCGAGGGCGCGCCGTCAACGGCGTACAAAACCCCTTGGGCGCGGTAGGCCGCGAATAACGGCTCGGTTTGCTGATGATATATCTCCAGCCGCTGGGCAATCGCGGCCGGCTGGTCGTCGTCGCGCCGAAAGAGCGTGTCGCCGCACGAATCGCAGATCCCCGGTCGCTTGGGCGGGTGGTGGGTCAGGTGGTAGGTCGCGCCGCACTTGCACGCCAGCCGGCCGCCCAGCCGCGCGATGGCGCCCTCATCCGGCAGATTAATAACAATGACAAAATCAATGTTAGTCAACCGGTTGAGAAAATCTTGCTGAACCTTATTGCGCGGGTAGCCGTCGAGGACGAATCCCTCCGCGCAGTCGGGCCGGCTAATCCGATCCTTGATTACCTGGTTAGTCAGCTCATCAGGTACGAGCTGGCCGGCGCTAAGGTAGGCAGCCACTTGAGCGCCGAGCGCCGTTTGGTTCTTCAAGTGGTAACGAAAAATATCGCCCGGGGAAACGTAGGGCACGTGGTGCCGTCTCGCGATATACTCCGCTTGGGTTCCTTTGCCCGAACCCTGCGGTCCGAAGATAATGATGTTCATACGTGCTCCTCGCCGGCGAGTTGGAGCAGATTGCGTCGGTCAATGTCAGAAATTTTTCCATCCAGCCGCAGCTCACGCAGCACCCGCTTGAGCTCTTCGGCGCTGACGCCGTTGTCGTCGAGCTCGGGCCGGAGCGCCTCAAAAACCGCGGCGCGCTGCGACTCATTAAGGCTACTGACACGAAAAAGCGCTGCTTGCAGCTGCTGGCTCGTGGTGAAAATTTTTTTTGGGTTGTTCATTTTAGTTTAGTAACATGAGCTGGTAAGTGTGTAAGTAAATCAAGCAGGTAAGCTAGCGAGGTTGCTCTCTTACGTACTGCTTACCCGCTTACTTGCTTACTTGCTTACCTGCTAACTTTACTAAGCTCCTCAAAGCCCCTCGTACTCGCGCATCGTCAGCTGCGACTCGACCTGCTTGACCGTTTCAATCACCACTGAAACGACGATCAGAAGACTGGTGCCGCCGATCGCCAGGGTGCTGATGCCGCTAAACTGGCTGGTGACCAGCGGCAGCACCGCGATGATGCCGAGGAAAAGCGCGCCGGCCAGAATAATCCGGTTGGTTGTGTTCTTGAGGTAGGCGGCGGTGTGCGCTCCGGGCCGGATGCCCGGAATGAAGCCGCCCTGCTTCTGGAGATTTTCGGAAATTTGATCGGGGTGGAAGACGACCTCGGTGTAGAAGTAGGTGAACCCGAATACCAGCACGAAGTAGAGGATGCCATAGACGAGCTGATTCTGGAAAACCGAGATAACCCAGCTGGCGGCGCCGGCGATCCAGGCGGATTGGGCGTTGAGGAAAAACTGGGCGATCATCGGCGGAAACAAAATGATCGAGATGGCGAAGATGATGGGAATGACGCCGGCCATGTTCACCCGCAGCGGTAGGTGGGTATTGACGCCGCCGTACATCTTGGTTCCCCGAACCTGCCGGGCGTAGGAAACCGGCACGTTGCGCTGGCCTTCAGTGATGATAACCACGCCGACGACGGTGATAATCGCAATCGCAGTAAAGATGATCATGTTGAGCAGCTGCGAAGGGTCGAACACCAGCAACGTCTGTTGGATGAAGGTTGGAATGCTGGTGACGATACCGGCAAAAATCAAGAGCGAGATGCCGTTGCCGATTTTCTTTTCGGAAATCAATTCACCGATCCACATTAGAAAAACCGTGCCGGCGGTAACGGTGACGATGGTAATGAACAGCCGCCAGGGGGTTAGGTCGGGCAGGATGTTTACCTGCGACTGGCGCAGCAAGGCGATTAAGCCGTAGCCCTGGATGGCGGCCAGCGGCACGGTGAGCATTCGGGTCCACTGGTTAATCCGTCGCTGGCCGGACTCCCCTTCTTTCTGAATCGCCTCGAGCTGGGGCACGATCATCACCAGCAGCTGAAAAATAATTGAGGCGGTGATGTAGGGCGCGATACCCATGGCGACGATCGAAAAGTTTTCCATCCCGCCGCCGGAGAGCACGTTCATAATGCCCAGCAGCTGGTTAGCGGCGAAAAAATCCTGGAGCGCGCTGGTGTCAACGCCCGGTACGGGGACGTGAGCGGCGAGACGAAAAATAACCAGCATTGCCGCCACGAACAGGATGCTGGATCGCAGATCTTTAATTTTCCAAATTTGAAGCAATTTTTTGAACCACATAATGATTACGAACAGTCAGCCGGACAGCGCTCGGCCGTCTCGGCGCACGGGCAGCCCGTCGCCAGGCAAACGATTTCCTGACAAGTGCCGTCGCCGCACTGATCAACGCAGATTGATTGACCTTGGTTGGTGTTGACGTTGCTCCCTTCAGTGGGCTTAGTAACGTTCTGGTTGGCCGGGTCTGACGGCTGATTCGTCGCAGGTGGCAGCAGGCTGCAGCCAACCAGTATAAAACCTAGTAACATAATCGAGAGTCCAGCCACCTTAGTCATACGCAGCGATGATGGGTAAACAGCTTAGCGCCTCTGCTTAAATTTACCCTGTACTTTCCCGCCTGCTTTTAGTATAGCCTGTTTAGCGGATTCTGAAAATGAATCGGCAACCACGATGAGCGGCTTGGTCAGCTGACCGTCGCCCAAGATTTTTAATCCTGTTTTGGTGGTACGGATTAATCCCCGACGACTCAACCCCAGGGCGTCAACCACGGCGTTGGCTTCAAACGCGGTTTCGAGCTGGCTGAGGTTAACCGTCGCCTTCTTTGGCTTCAGGCTGCGGAACCCGCCAAGCTTCTGCTTCTGTTGCAAGAGGACCTTGAAGCCCTTGCGCTTGAGCTTCTTTTTACCGCCGGATCGGGAGCGCTGGCCTTTCAGGCCGCGGCCGCTGTAGGTGCCGGTGCCGGAGGCGTTGCCCCGGCCCAGGCGCCGGCGGCGGTGTCGGGAGCCTCGTGCTGCTTGCAGGGTATGGAGTGAAAGCGTCATATCCAGTAGTGATCCCTCACCTTTTTCATGCTTTAGACCAAGGTAAGGATTTTATAAACTAAGTATAAGGTTTCCGCCCGAGTAGTAGTTCCTTGGAAATTAAGGTGAGGGACTACTACGGGGCATAGTGGTAACGTTACGGTTGTTGCTCTATCGCCACCGCCGGCTGGGGTTGGGGAGCATCCGTCTTCGGCTGCTTCTTTTGACCAACCGGCTGCTTGACCTCAACGTGCTTGAGGCGCTTGAGCGCTTCGATAGTGGCTCTGACGTTGTTAATCTTATTTTTTGAGCCCAGGCTCTTGGCGACGACGTTTGAGATACCGGCCAAGTCGAAGACGAGCCGCATCGCACCGCCGGCGATCACGCCCGTTCCTTTGGGCGCCGGTTTGATCATCACCCGGGCCGCGCCGAATTTACAGTCAACGCGGTGCGGAATGGTTTCGCGAACCACGGGGACGTTGATGAGCTGCTTGCGCGCCTTGGTGGCTGCCTTATTGACGGCCAGGGTAACGTCGGCGCCTTTTGCCACCGCGGTACCAACCCGGCCCTTGCGGTCGCCGACGAGCACGCAGGCCCGGAAGCGCATCCGCTTGCCGCCGGCCATCACCCGCGTCACCCGGGCGATATCAACGATCACCTGGTCGAACTCGTCGGTTCGCTGCTGCCTTGGCTTTGAAAATCTGCTGGTGTTTGCCACAGAATTCTGTTCTTAAAAATTAAAATTGCAAGCCACCGGCCCGGGCGCCGTCAGCCAGCGCCTTGACCCGGCCGTGGTAGCGGTTGCCGGTTCGATCGAACACAACCTTACTGATCCCCGCGCCTTTTGCCTTTTGGGCAATCAGTTCGCCAACCTTAAGCGCCACCGCCGTCTTTTGACCTTGAGCTTGTCGCAAGGCCACCTCTCGGTCGCTGGCAGCCGCGAGCGTCTTACTGGCGTCATCGTCAATCAGCTGAACGCTGATGTGTCGCAGGCTCCGAAACACGTGCAACCGGGGCCGGTCAGCCGTTCCCCGCACCTTGGCCCGGACTCGCCGCTGGCGGCGTTTGAAAGCTTCTCGTTTCATGGTCGCTTGAGATTGCATAATGGGCTACTCGCCTTTCGCGGCGGTTTTACCGGCCTTACGTCGTACAATTTCGGTCACGTACTTAATGCCCTTGCCCTTGTAGGGCTCCGGCTTCCGGACCGACCGAATCTCGGCCGCCGCCTGGCCGACCAGCTGCTTATCGGCGCCGCTGATGGTAATTAAGTTCTTTTCAACCTTTGCCGTCAACCCCTCGGGCAGCGAGTACTCAACCGGGTGCGAGTAGCCGACGGTGATGACGAGCTTGTCGCCCTGGAGAACCGCCTTGTAGCCCACGCCGTTAATCTCCAACTGCTTGCTGAATCCTTCGGTCACGCCCGTTACCATGTTCGCGATCAGCTTGCGCCAGAGCCCCCAGAGCGAGCGCTGTTTCTTATCATTGGCATTGCCGACCGACACGTTAAGCTCGCTGCCGGTCTGGGCAACCGAAACCAGCGGGTGAAGCTGCTGGCTCAGCTCCCCTTTGGGTCCCTTAACGGCCACTAAGCCGTTGGCGATAGTAACGGTCACGCTGTCGGGAATCGCGATCGGTTGTTTTCCGATTCTGCTCATACCCCGTAGTGAAACTTCGATTGTTTTTCAGGCAGACGTTTTTCCATAAAAGTAAGCGTAACTTTGATCTTTCTAAACTCTATAAATTTAATGTCTGTGAGCATTACGAGGACAAGGGTAATTTCCTTATCGAAGTTCTACTACGGGGCATACTAGTATACTTCACAGATTACCTCGCCGCCCACACCCCGCTTCCTGGCCTGACGGTTCGTCATCAGGCCGCTGGAAGTTGAGATGATGGCGATG
>MHIL01000001.1 GCA_001817495.1 Candidatus Buchananbacteria bacterium RIFCSPHIGHO2_02_FULL_56_16 | reverse complement strand
CCGCCGCGATCTGCTGCGGCGACAGCGCCTGCGAAGGAACGGAGACGTCGGTAAATTGCCCGGCAGACTGCACCCTCCTGGCCTACTGCGGCGACGGCACGGTTCATCGGCCTAATGGCAGCGGCGATAACGAGCAGTGCGAGTTTGACGCTTCGGGTAAAACAACGTTAGCTGGCGACACCACGGGTGACTGGGGCAGCATAAACTACCATGACTTCCAGCGGAATGAGGGCGGCTGTGTGGCCTGCGGTACGCCGGGCGGCGGCCAAGCCTGTCAGACGGTGAACTACCGCAACTGCGCTAACTTCCCCGGTGTGAGCAGCATCTGGTCGTTGCCGGAGACGCGTTTCGCGTGGGTAGTTAAAAGTAATTATTGGACTAACAATGCGACCATCGCACAAATAGCGGCACGTCCGGATGCGGGATATAGTATCGGCGATACCGTGAACGAGTACCAAATTTGTAAAGGGAGCGGCCCTGACTCGTACCTCATCCATGACTACAAAATCAATGGTACCTGTACCGGGGATCGTATTGTATCGCTGATAGACCTTGCCGTTAACCTTGAGCTTAATGAAACGTGGCTCGTCTCCATGGAGGTAGCGGGTGTGCCGGGGGATACGTATGGGGTGGCGTTCATCAGTGACCGTATCAAGAAGTTCTGCCCGATGCGTGAATCGGCAACTTCTTTTTTCTGGCCAACCGCGATCGCAGTTGACCGGGCCGGTGATGCCTGGGTGGTTGGAACCTGGCGAGTTGGGTCATATCCGGCAATAACCGTACAGAGCCAACTGCGCCGTTACTCCCCATCGAGCATTAGTACGTGCCAGTATCAGGCGGCTGACTTGCCAGCCAGTGTTTCAAGTGGAGACAAGCTCGCCGTGGCGCCAAACGGCAGCTTGTGGCTGCTGAACAACACCGATGGCGGTAACGCTAGCCAGCCATACAGGCTGACCTACATTCCCGACCCCAGCTCTTTTATGCTGACCGCTCAACCCGGTGATACGGTTCCCAATCTCAAGAGCACGGGGTCGCTGTATTCCTGGCAGCCGCGCGACCTGCTCGTCGAAGCTGACGGGAGCGTTCTTATCGTCAATAAATTGCAGGACCTCAAGAAGTACCGCTATAACAGTGGAACAAATCAAATCGATCTGGTCGGCTACCTCGTACCGCCAAGTTTTAGGGCTGACGCGATTACCTTCTGGCCCGACCAGACCGGTAACCTGGACAACTTCCTCTGGGCCGCCAACTGGGACGGCAGCGAAACGAAACTCTTCCTGCTGAAACGTCCCGGTGATACAACCGTCACCAAGACGACAAACTTTCCCGCAGTGTATCAAGCCGGCCAACTATCGGCGAGCTCTGACGGGGCGGTTTGGTCAACCCTTAGAAACCATGCCAGTCTCATCAGATGCAGCGGTCTAGATACCGGCAGCCCGTCTTGCATTACGTTTCCCTTTTCTGGCTGGACGAACGCGTACAGCGGCTATGATTTTCTCGGACTGAAGCGTTCCATTACCCTGGGCGCCAACGTGCTCTACTACCCGGCGCTCAATGAAGGCCCGCTGACCGCCTTTGACATTGACGCGGCGGATCCGAACAACGCCACGTGGTACCGCCGCTGGGGGAAGGTGATGTACACACTCGGCGGCAGCGGATCGGTTGAGGTGTACGTCTGCTTCTCGGATAGTCCGGCTGACGTCAACGATCCCACTTGCCCGGGCGGCAACGACGGCGCCGGTTGGGTAGCGGCGGCGGACTACAACGCGGCGCTCAATAGCCCGCAGTACCAGAAGCGCTACCTTCGCATCAAGGCGGTCAAGGAACCGCTCGCGACCATTTCCGACCTGGAAATTGGCTGTACCGACGCCGCGGGCGCTCTGGTCTGCCCAGCTCCCTAGTCGCTTATTGCATATCGCAAATCGCTCATCGTTTGCTCGATTCGCCATCTGCGATTAGCGATTGTGCGCTTTCATCGCTCAAACTTATGTGGTATAATATCCCTACCGAGATTACTTTTTCTTACTTTACTCACTCACTCTCGACTTATCTGGGCTTACTTCTTACTTTTTTATAAACCAACCCTATGTTCGACAACCCAGCACCCCAATCGCCAGCTCAAAACACTCCCGCAGCTGGCGCGCCTCCGGTCAACCTGCCGCTCGAGCGGCCCGCGGCCGGCCGGCCCGAACCTGAAGACATTCTGGCGAGCTTTGATGAGGCCCAGCCCAAGTCGGCTGCTGCATCTCGGCGCCCGTCCCTCGGCTCGAGCCCGCCCATCAGCCCTGTTCAAGGCGCCCCGAGCGAAGCCGAAGGGGCGAGACGAGGGCTGGCGGGCAACGGTCCGGCGCCCCTCCCGCCCCGAGCTCCGGCTGTACCGCTCCGGGCGGCAGCCGCGCCGCGTGAGCCCTCGGAAGCCCGGGAGCCGTTCTTTAAGCGTAACCAGCGGGTCATCGTGCTCGTGGCTATCGTACTGGTGGGTGGTGGCGTGCTTGCCGCGGGCGGCTGGTACGGCTACCGCATTTTCTTTGTCGCCAACCGGCCGCAGCCCGCGCTGAACCAGAACGCGCCGGCCCAGCCGGCGGCGAACGTCGCCAATACCAATCAGGCCTTGTCTAATCAGAATACCAACGCGGGAACCAACCAGTCGGTCAACGCTACCCCGGTGGTTGCTCCGGCCGCGCCGGCCGACACCGACCGCGACGGCGTAACGGACGAAGAAGAGGCGCTCTACGGGACCGACCCAGCCAAGGTGGATACGGACGATGACACCTTAACCGACCGCGATGAGGTGAAGGTGTTTAAGACCGATCCGACCAATCCAGATACCGACGCTGACGGCTTTACGGACGGTGAAGAAGTCCGCAGCGGCTACGATCCGAAGGGGGAGGGCAGGTTGCTGCGGATTGAGTAGCGGCTATTTCTGTGCTTTGAATTCAGCTTTTAGCTGTTAGCTTTTAGGGTATAGAGAGGCGCCCAACAAAGCACCTTCTAAAAGCTATCAGCTAAAAGTTTTCTACTTTTTCTATGTTCGGTTTTGGCAAAAAAAAATCAGCCGCAGGCCAACCGGCGAACGGCAAGAAGAAGCCGGCGGTTGCAACGGTTGACCCGGCGGTGGTCGAGCGCATCCACGTGATGCCGGCGCGCTTCTACGCGGTGCCGCCCAAGAAACGTTCTATGATCACCGTGGTTTTGATTGTGGCCGGCGTTTTGCTCCTGGCCGCGCTCGCCGGGCTGGCTTACGTTTTCTTCAAACCGCAGACGCCAGGCCAGCCGGCTGCCAATCAGAACGTCAACGTCAGTCAGCCGATCAACCAGAATGGTAATACCAATCAACCGGCCACGAACCAAAACCAAAACCTGAACACCAACGCGGCCGGGCCGATCGTACCCACGACCACCCCGACCTCGACCAACGTCAACACCAACACCAACACCAACACCAATACGTCCGACCAGCCCTTGACGCGCGGGCCGGACGCCGACGGCGACGGGCTGACCACGGCCGAAGAAGCGCTCTACGGCACGGACCCGACCAATCAAGACACCGATCTAGACACCTACGCCGACGGCAGCGAACTGCTCAACGGCTACGATCCAACCAAACCGGCCGCCCCGCTGGCGGGCTCCGGCCTGGTCGCGACCTACCAGCACGCTCGCTACGCGATCAGCTACCCGGCGGCCTGGCAGGTCCAGGCACTCGCCGCCGACGGCAGCGAAACCATCTTTCGTGATCCCAGCGGTGAGTTGGTCGAGGTGATCCTGGTGGCGAATCCCCAGGGCCTGCCCTTGGAGCAGTGGTACCTTGCATCGTTCGGCAGCGAGACCGACGGGGTAACGCCGGTAACCGTCGGCGCGCTCGACGGGCTGCGGTCAGCCGACGGGCGCAACTACTACTTTCTCGCCGCTGCCGACCCCGCGACGGTGTAC
Organism: Candidatus Buchananbacteria bacterium RIFCSPHIGHO2_02_FULL_56_16; assembly: GCA_001817495.1. GTDB lineage: Bacteria > Patescibacteriota > Patescibacteriia > Buchananbacterales > UBA6539 > 2-02-FULL-56-16. Next base: position 33,783 of record MHIL01000001.1, on the reverse strand, counting down.
CTGGCGACCTACAACACCGGTACCATGAGCCAGATCAACTTTCTGCTCACCTTTAACCTAATGCTCAAGAGCCTCACCCTGAATCCTTAATCCATTTTAATGATTGATTTTTCGGTAAACCAGCTGGCTGGCAAGACCATCGAATCCCGCCACTGGCGATCGTGGCTCAACCAGGTTGCCCTGGCCGCCCGCTTTAGCCGGCGGGCGGAGCTTTCGATTGCCGTCGTATCAGCGGCGGCGATGCAGCGGCTGAACCGGCAGTACCGGGGCAAGGATCGACCGACCGATGTCTTGAGCTTCGCCGAACGTGATAGCCGCGATAGGCTGCCTAAGCGGCTGGCGGTCGAACCTCTTGGTGAAGTGATTATCTGCTACCCAAAGGCCGTCGCCCAAGCCAGGGCCCATGGCCGGCCGCTGCTCGACGAGATCCAGCGGCTGTTCGTCCACGGGGTTTTGCACCTGCTGGGCTACGATCATCAGACGAGCGGTGACGCGGCGCGGATGGAGGGGCTCGAGCGGAAGATTTTGAAGCAAGAAACATAAACCCCGCACCATGGCCTTACGCCCGTGGCTTCTTATGGTGCGGGGTAAAGCCTAAAATCTGCTACGTTTCATGTTTCAAGTTTCATGTTTCAAGACTTCGACTTCCTTCGCTCGGTTGCCACAGGGCCTCGATTATGGTATTATGCCAACGTCTCATTCCTTACTTTTACTAAACCGCTACTTCTGTGCCTGAACGTGAACTCATTGCCGGTCTCGACGTGGGCTCCACCACCGTTCGGCTGGTGGTTGGCCAGCGCAGCGACGACTCCGACCAGCCGGCCCACATCATCGCTGCGGCCGAGGTGCCCGCCACGGGCATCAACCGCGGCGTCATCACCAGCATCGACGATGCTGTTTCTTCAATTTCCACCTGCCTGGAAAAAGCCGAGCGCATGGCCGGCGCGCCGGTCCCGAGCGTCTGGGTGGGGATTTCGGGCAGCCACATCACCTCCCAGGAGAGCCGCGGCGTGATCGCCGTCGGCCGTTCCGACGGCGAGATCACCGAAGCCGACGTCGAGCGCGCGATCGAAGCGGCCCGCACCGTCGCCACCCCGCCCAACTACGAGATCCTCCACGTCATCCCCAAGTCGTTTACCGTTGACGGCCAGATCGGCATCAAGGATCCGATCGGCATGACTGGCGTCCGGCTCGAGGTTGATACTCAAATCATCCAGGGTCTTAGCTCGCAAATCAAAAATTTAACCAAAGCCGTCTACCGGCCGGGCTTGGAGATTGACGACCTGGTGCTCTCGACGCTGGCGACCGCCGAGGCGGTTTTATCCAGCCGCCAGAAAGAACTGGGCGTCGTCGTGGTGAATATCGGCGGCTCGACCACGAGCCTGGTGGTCTTTGAGGAGGGTGATATGTTACACACGGCGGTGCTGCCCGTCGGCAGCGACCACATCACGTCCGACGTCGCGATCGGGCTCCGGATTTCCATTGATACCGCGGAAAAAATCAAGCTCGAGTACGGTTCGGCATCGGCCGAGGGCATCGGCAAGCGCGAAGAAATTGACGTCGGCGAGCTGGAGGGTGAAGCCAGCAGCCTGGTTTCGCGCCGGTACGTCACCGAGATCATTGAGGCGCGGGCGGAAGAAATTTTTGATAAAATTGACGCTGAATTGAAAAAGATTGACCGAAGTGGTAAGCTACCGGCAGGCGTGGTGCTCTGCGGCGGCGGTGCAAAGCTATCCGGATTGGTTGACCTGGCGAAGCGGCAGCTGCGGCTGCCCGCCAGCCTGGGCAAGCCGATCGGAATCCGCAGCGTTATTGATAAGGTTAATGACCCTTCGTTTCTGACCGCCCTTGGGCTGGTGCTCTGGGGCAGCCACCTCGGCGGCCCTCGCCCGGGCGGCCGGCTCGGTAGGATTTTTTCAAAGCTGCCGTCGCTGCGCTCGGTGACTGGTCAGCTCAAAAAAATGATTAAGAAAGTGATTCCTTAAGCCTGTCTCACCTATGCCCGGTAGTGATCCCTCACCTTATGTGATTAGGTTAGAAGAAATTACTACTTGGCAGACCCTTTAATAATAGTTACTCAATTTCCTTTACCTTCCTGTGTTAAACTGAAAAGGTGAGGGACTACTACCGGGTATGGCTGAAATCAAGCCTGATATCGAAACGTTTGCCAAGATAAAGGTAGTCGGTGTCGGCGGTTCCGGCGGCGCCGCGGTCAATCGGATGGTTTCCGCCAAGATCAAGGGCGTCGATTTTTTGGTGGTGAACACCGACGTCCAGGCCCTGCACCACTCGCAGGCGCACACCAAGCTCCACATCGGCAAGCTGACGACCCGGGGGCTGGGTGCCGGCATGAATCCGGAAGTTGGCCGGGCGGCCGCCGAGGAGAGCCGTAATGAAATTCGTGAGCTCATCAAAGGCGCTGACATGGTGTTCGTCACCTGCGGCCTTGGCGGCGGGACCGGGACCGGCGCGGCGCCGATTGTCGCCACCATGGCTCGGGAAGCGGGCGCGCTGACGGTGGCGGTGGTGACCAAGCCGTTCTCGTTTGAGGGCGCGCAGCGCCGGGCGATTGCCGAGCAGGGGTTTAACGAACTCAAGGAAAAGGTGGACGCGATCGTGACCATCCCGAACGACCGGCTGCTGCAAGTGATTGATAAAAAAACATCATTGCTCGAGGCGTTTAAGGTCTGCGACGACGTCCTCCAGCAGGGCGTCCAGGGCATCGCCGAGCTGATTACCGTGCCCGGGTTGATCAACGTTGACTTCGCCGACGTCCGGACGATCATGCAGGATACCGGCTCGGCCCTGATGGGCATCGGCTCGGGCAGCGGGGAGAACCGGGCGATCGAGGCGGCCAAGGCGGCGATTTCCAGCCCGCTGCTGGAGCTCTCAATCGAGGGAGCCAAGGGCATTCTCTTTACGGTGGTTGGCGGGCCGTCGCTGGGCATGCACGAGGTGAACGAGGCGGCCAAGCTGATCACCCAGTCCGCCGATTCGAACGCGAAGGTAATCTTCGGCGCGGTGATTAATCCCGACCTGAAAGACGAAGTCAGGATTACGGTCATCGCCACCGGCTTTACCGAGCGGGCATTGAGCGGCTTGAGTAATGAAATGAGCGCGAGCCAACCGGCGGGGTACGTGCCGAGCCAGTTTATCGAGTCCGCCAGCCGGCAAGCCGAGCGGCCGCGAGAAATCAAGCGGCTCCAGAAGCCGGAGCCCAAAAAGGCGCAAGGCCGGCCGGTCGAGAAGACCGTTGAGGAAGAGGAGCTCGACATCCCCGCGTTCATTCGCAAGAAGATGAAGTGAAGGAAATTAGCTTTTTAGCTTGTAGCTTTTTAGCTTTTTAGGTCAGGAGTCGTGTCGGGCTCTCTAAAAAGCTAAGAAGCTAAAAAGCTACAAGCCGCCCCCTGATTGACACTAAGATAAAATCCTAGCGAATTATCCCCAGTGAATTCTTCCCGCTTGGTCAGTAACGCTGTTTTAAGGCTTCGTTAAGCCTTTTTTAGATATTTGTTGACTGATAAAAAATAGTGTATAATAACCATTACCCCTCACCAGCGAGGGGAAGCACAAAATCAAGAAAACAAAAATTAAAACCCCATTGAAAAGATAAGATAGCGACGAGCCGACTGTCTTATTTTTTAATCGAGTTAATGAGCCCTACGCGACCGAGGCCTGGAACGCGCGGGGGTAGAGGAGGTTTGTTGGCATGACCGGTAACATCAAAAAACGCAGCGGAGAGATCGTTGCATTTGCTCCCGAAAAAATCACCATCGCGGTCGGCAAGGCGTTTACGGCGGTACACCGCGAGCAGCCGGCGGCAATGCTCGGCCAGATCACCGAGCTGGTGGTGAACGATTTAAATCGATTCTTCCCCGACCAAACCCCTTCCGTTGAAGACGTCCAGAACGTGGTTGAGAACGTCTTAATGGGCAAGGGGTTTTATGATGCCGGTAAAGCCTACATCATCTACCGCTACGAGCACGCCCGGGAACGAGAGGAACAGAAGCGGGCCCTCCGGGAAAAAATTGAGCGCAGCGAGGTTACCGTCGTCAAGCGCGACGGCCGCAAAGAAAAGTTTTCCGCCAAAAAACTCAAGAAGTCCCTGAACTGGGCGATCAAACCGGCCGAGAAAGAGGTTGACCCCGACCTGATCGTCGCCGAGTGCGAGGCGAACCTGGCCGACGACATGACGACCGCCCAGATTTCCCAGGCGCTGGTTCTCGCCGCCCGGTCGCTGATCGAGCGCGACCCCGCCTACTCACAGGTGGCGTCGCGGCTGCTGCTGCGGACCGTCTACCAGCAGGCGATCAGCCGCGAAAAAATTGACTACAAAGAGTTCGAGCCGCAGTACCGCCAGGCGTTCATCGCCAACCTGCGGCGCGGCGTTGAGCTCGGCCGCCTCGACCCGCTGATGCTAAGCTTTGACCTTGAAGCGTTGAGCCGCCGGCTCGTGCTCGGGCGCGACGACCTGTTCATGTACCTCGGCAGCGCGACGCTCTACGACCGGTACTTCCTGCGCGAGTCCGACACCAAGCGGGTGCTCGAGACGCCCCAGGCGTTCTGGATGCGCGTCGCGATGGGCCTCGCCTTGAAGGACGAGCAGCGCGAGGCGATGGTCTTGCGGTTCTACGAGGTGATGTCAACCCTGCGCTTCGTCCCGTCGACGCCGACGCTGTTTCACGCCGGTACCACCCACCCGCAGTTGAGCTCCTGCTACCTGACGACGGTCAACGACGCGCTGGATCACATCTTCAAGTGCATCGGCGACAACGCCCAGCTCTCGAAGTGGTCCGGCGGCGTTGCCAACGACTGGACCAACCTGCGCGCGACCGGCGCCCCGATTAAGGGTACCGGCGTCGAGAGCCAGGGCGTCATCCCGTTTCTCAAGATCGCCAACGACACGACGGTGGCCATCAACCGCAGCGGCCGCCGCCGCGGCGCGACCGTCGCCTACCTCGAGACCTGGCACTACGACTTCGAGGACTTTTTAGAGCTGCGCAAAAACACCGGTGACGAGCGCCGCCGTACCCACGACATGAACACCGCCGCCTGGATTCCCGACCTCTTCATCAAGCGGGTCAAGCTCGACGGCTACTGGACGCTGTTTTCGCCCGACGACGTGCCCGACCTCCACCACCTCTACGGCCAGCAGTTTGAGAAGCGCTACACCCACTACGAGCGGAGTGCCCAGGCGGGGACGATCAAGCTCTCCAAGCGGGTCAAGGCCAAGGAGCTGTGGAAAAAGATGATCATGATGCTCTTTGAAACCGGGCACCCCTGGATGACGTTCAAGGACCCCTCAAACCTCCGTTCGCCCCAAGATCACATGGGCGTGGTCCACAGCTCGAACCTCTGCACCGAGATCACGTTGAACACCTCCGAGGACGAGACCGCGGTCTGCAACCTCGGCTCGGTCAACCTCGCCAAGCACGTCGCCGGCAAAAAGTTTGACGTCGACCGGGTTAAAGACACGGTCACGGTCGCGATGCGGATGCTTGATAACGTCATTGACATCAACTTTTACCCAACCAAAGAAGCGGCGAGCGCAAACCTCAAGCACCGGCCGGTCGGCTTGGGCATCATGGGCTACCAGGATGCGCTCTACCTCCAGGGTATTCAGTTTGATTCAATGGAGTCGGTGGAATTCGCCGACCACAGCATGGAGGTCATTTCCTACTCCGCCATTCTGGCCTCCGCCGATCTGGCCCGCGAGCGCGGCACCTACCGGACCTACAAGGGCTCGAAGTGGGACCGGGGTATCTTCCCGCTGGACACCCTCCAACTGCTCGAAGACGAACGCGGCGAGCACCTCGAGGTTGACCGTTCCTCACGGCTCGACTGGCACGAGGTGCGGGAAGCGGTCCAACTCTATGGGATGCGCAACTCGAACTGTATGGCGATCGCGCCGACCGCCACCATCGCCAACATCGCCGGCTGCTACCCCTCGATCGAGCCGATCTACAAGAACGCCTACGTCAAGTCGAACATGAGCGGCGAGTTCATTATTGTCAACCGCTACCTCGTCGCCGACCTCAAGGCGCTAGGCCTGTGGAATCCGGCGATGCTCGCGGCGATCAAGGGCCACGACGGCAGTGTCACCGAAATTGCCGCGATCCCGCAGGCACTGCAGGTGAAGTACAAGGAGGTCTTTGAGATCGAGCCGGAGTGGCTGGTTCGGGTGGCGGCTCACCGCGGCAAGTGGATCGACCAGAGCCAGTCGCTCAACCTCTTCATCAAGGGTACCTCGGGCAAGCGAATCGCCGACACCTACCTCTACGCCTGGGCAACGGGCTTAAAAACCACCTACTACCTGCGCACCCTGGCCGCCTCGGGTATCGAGAAGAGCACGCTGGATTTGGGTCAGCAGCGGCTGAAATCAACCATCGCCCATGAGGTGGTGGCAGCGACCGTAACGGTTGCCCAGCCCGAGGCCGTGCTCGCACCGCTCGAAAGCAGCCGGCCCGAACGAGCGCCGGTTGCGACCAAAGAGCGGCTCGAGCAGCCGGCGATCCTGCCCAAGCTGCTGCTCTGTAAAATCGACGATCCGACCTGCGAAGCCTGCCAGTAGGGGAATGTAAAATGTAAAAGTCAAAATGAAAAATGACAATGCAAAATGTTGAAATAAAAAATTATCCCGCGCAGCGGGACCATAATTTTGATTTTTGCATTTTGATTTTTGATTTAATTTAAAGCTCTGCCACTGAATATGAAGGGCGTCATCAACAACGCGACCACCGATCCGAACAAGATCCTGCCCATGACCTACCACTGGGCGCGGCAGTACTACAAAGACGGCGTGGCCAACAACTGGGTACCCGAGGAGGTGCCGATGCAGCAGGACATCGAGCTGTGGAAGCGCCAGGGCAGCGGCGCCCTCTCGGAAGACGAGCGGCGGATGATTTTTTATAACCTGGGATTTTTTTCGACCGCCGAGAGCCTGACCGCGAACAACATTGTCCTGGCCATCTACCGGCACCTCACCAATCCGGAGTGCCGCCAGTACCTGCTGCGCCAGGCCTACGAAGAAGCGGTCCACACCGACACGTTCATCTACTGCTGCGACTCGCTCGGCCTGAACCCCGACGAGGTCTACAACATGTACCATACGATTAAGAGCATCAAGCAGAAGGACGATTTCGTCGTTGACATGACTAAGTCGGTGCTCGACCCAACCTTTAGCACCCAGGGGACTAAGAACATCCAGCGGTTCGTCCACGACCTCGTCGGCTACTACGTGATCATGGAGGGCATTTTTTTCTACGCCGGTTTCGCGATGATGCTCTCGCTCCTGCGCCAGAACAAGATGGTCGGCATCGGCGAGCAGTTCCAGTTCATCCTGCGCGATGAGACGGTCCACCTGGCGTTCGGTTCCGACTTGATCAACACCATTGTCAAAGAGAATCCGGAAATTTGGACCGAAGACTTTCAGAAAATCATCACCCAAAACATCAAGCAGGGCGTCGAGCTCGAAGACCAGTACGCCCGAGACTGCCTGCCGCGCGGCATTCTCGGGCTGCGGCCCGACACGATCTCCCAGTACCTCCAGTACATCGCCGACCGGCGGCTCGAGCGCATCGGCTTGCAGAAGCTCTACGGCGCCAGCACGCCGTTTCCCTGGATGAGCGAGATTATTGACCTTAAGAAAGAGAAAAATTTTTTCGAAACCCGGGTGACCGAGTACCAAACCAGCGGCAATCTAGACTGGGAATAGGGTAGGTACAGCGTTTAAGTTATCCACAGTTATTATTTCACTGGTAGTATTTTTAGCCTATTTTTAGTATAATAATATAGTCAGTTATCCACAAGAACTTAATAACACTGACGAGCTAAGTTGAGACTGTATTGGGCTTAATAAGAAGATAGGGGAGGTTTTTTTCATACATGTTCGCGAATTATAACAATAACCATGTATAACGTTATAACTAATAAAAAATTAATCGCTAACTAACCATATGAAAATGAAAACTCTCCTTGAGAAATTTTCATACTTTTTTGAGAGCGCGGTGGTGACCCTCATTGCTGCGTTTTTTGTTACTTCCGTGGTTTACGCCGCCACCACCATCGGCGCCAACATCAACACGGGCGGTAACCTGGATGTCGATGGCAACTCCTCGACGACCAACGCCACGACCACCGGCTACCTTTATGTTGGTGTGGGGATTACGAACCCGCCAGGCTTTGACTTTGGCCAAGGTGATTTGCTGGTTAGTAATGACTTTTACGTCAACAGCCAGGCGACCACCTCGGCGTCGCTGTGGGTAGGGAGCGCCGGAACGACCAACTACTTAAGTATGACTGGTGGTGACCTCTACGTTGCAGACGATGTCGAAATTGACGGCTCGGCGACCACGACCAGTTTGTATCTCTCGAACGACTTGGCGGTTGAGTTTACTGCTTCTACGACCGACCTGATTGTTTCCGATGATTTGATTGTCCACAACCAGGCGACCACCTCGGCGTCGCTGTGGGTAGGGAGCGCCGGAACGACCAACTACTTAAGTATGACTGGCGGTGACCTCTACGTTGCAGACGATGTCGAAATTGACGGTTCAGCCACGACCACCAGTTTGTACCTTTCGAATGATTTGACCGTTGTTGGCAACAGCACGACGACTGGCGACGTGTTTGTCAACGGTGGTACACTCGCGCTGGCGACGGGAACTCCGACGACTACCGCTGGCCTGTTCGTTAGTGAGAGCGGCACCACGTCGACGACTACCGTTGGTATCGGTACCCAGCGCATCAATGGCTGTCTCGAGTTTGTGGCGCAAGGTGCTTTCATTCGTGTGTATCCGACGTTTGATGGGTCAACACGGAGCTTGGTCGTTGAAGCCGGCCGCTGCAACTAGGCAAACTAACTCAACCGTTAACCAACGTTGCGTATGAAAAAAATTCTCTACCTGTTGGTGCTCTTGACGAGTACGTTGGGATTGAGTTTGCCGGTCGCCGGCTTTGCCGCGACCGTTACGTTCAGCGCCAATACGACGCTCGCCTTACCGAGCGGTAATAACGTAGTTGTACAGAGCGGGTCGGTCGTGGAGAGCTTGGTCGTCAACGCCGACAGCACGATAACCCTCACCTTCGGCTCCGATACGGACATCACGATTCGGTCGAACGACGTCTACAAGTTTAGCGAGAACGTCGGCACCCAGACCTGCGTCGGCGGCAGCTACAACCAGGTTCGGATCACGAACACCAGCGGCAGCGCCACGGTGACGCTGATCACCGATCTGGCCTGCTCAGCTGACGCCGGTGGCGGTGGAACCCCGGCCTCGGGCGGCGGCGGCGGCGGTGGTGGTGGCACGCCGGCGGTCGCGCCGACCAATACGTCGGTGAGCATTAGCGCGGGCGCGGCGCAAACCGAGAGCACCGCCGTTACCCTGACGCTCGGCGCCACCAACGCGAGCCTGATGCTCCTCGCCAACACTCCGGATTTCTCTGATGCCGGCAGCTGGGTAACCTACGCGTCATCATCCGCCTGGACCTTAAGTACCGGCACGGGCACCAAAACAGTCTACGCTAAGTTTCGCAGCAGCGCGGGGGCTGAATCCACGGCGGTGAGCGACACGATTGAACTGGTCACGCCGGTTGAACCCAACAGCGGCAGCGTCAACGCGGGCGCTGGCGGCACCGTCGCCTTGAGCGACGGCAAAGCGTCGGCAAGTCTGCCGGCCGGGGCGATTAGCGGGGACGGTACCCTCACCATCACGCCGAAATCAGACTACGGCACGCCGCCCAGCGGGGCTAAGCTGGTGGGCAGTAAGGCGTATGACTTCGGCTTGTCGGTTGCCGACCAGGCCGTTTCAACGTTCAACAAAGCGGTAACGCTGACGTTTACCTACGCCGACGGTGATGTGGCGGGCATCAGTGAATCAACCCTGGCGGTTTACTACTGGGATGCGGCGACGAGCCAGTGGATGAAGCTTGGCGGCACGGTCAACGCGGCCGATAACACCATTACCGTTGATACCACTCACTTCACGCTGTTTGGCGTCTTTGGTGAAGCCAGCAACGCCGGCTCGCTGGTCAAGCTCGCCTGCCCGGCAGGCGCGGACATCAGCGATCCATGCAAGGCAGTTTACTACCTGGGTAACGACGGCAAGCGCTATGTCTTCCCGCACTCAAAAATCTACACTACCTGGTACGCCGACTTCTCGTCGGTGACGACGGTGAGCGCCGAAACGCTCGCCAGCTACCAGCTCGGCGGCAACGTTACCTACCGGCCGGGTATCCGAATGGTTAAGATCCAGACTGATCCGAAAGTGTACGCGGTGGCGCCCAACGGCGTCCTGCGCTGGGTGAAGACTGAAGCCGCGGCCGTCGAAATCTACGGCGCGAGCTGGAACACCATGGTTGACGACCTGTCGGCCGCGTTTTTCACCGACTACACCGTCGGCGCCGACCTTGAGTCATCGGCCGATTACGATAAAGCGGCGTCAACCAACGCGTCGCCGAACATCAATACTGATAAGGGGCTGTAGCGACCACAGCCTAGTAGCATAAACGCTGAAGGCGAGGATATATATCCTCGCCTTCAGCGTTCTGTCGAGTTTTGTCAAAGATGATTTAGTGTAGTATACTAGGGGTAAGCTCTCTATGATTTTGACGAATTTTGAGCAAACCGTCTTAACGTTAGTGCGCCGTATCCCGGCCGGCCGGGTCAGTACCTACGCCCTGGTCGCGAGGGCGCTCGGTCGTCCCGAGGCGGCGCGCGCCGTCGGTAACGCCCTGCACCGCAATCCGCAGCTGGTGACCACGCCCTGCCACCGCGTCGTCCGGTCTGATGGGCAGATCGGCGGGTACCGCCAAGGAAGCAGCCGGAAGCGGGCGTTGCTCGAGCAAGAAGGCGTTACCGTGAACCGTCACCAGTCGGTCGCCAACTTTGAGCAGGCGCTCTATCGCTTCTCGTAATTCTATGCACCGACGCAACGCCATCCTCTTCTCGCTGTTTATGCTGGTAGCAATCGCCGCTACCCTGTTGGTCTATTTCTACCAGCGGATAACTGATCGCATGGTCAAAGAGTACGTCGCCAGCATAACGACCTGCGGCAACATCACCAGCGAGGCGGACTGCTACGCCCGCGATTTCTGCGAGGGCATCTACGGCCCGGGTTGCGTTGACTGCCAGGATACGACGTTCCTGCGCTGTGAGAATGTTTCCGCTCAAACCGCAGCGTCACTGTCGCAGCAGCGGGAACGCTGCGAGGCTACCAGCGGCACTTGGTTTCGTAACCGTTTGGGCCGCTTCTGCCTCTGCCAGTCGGCCGGAGCGAACCTAATGTTTGACCCCGGGCGTGGGTGCATTATGCCAGCAGCTACGCAGTAAAATTTTAACCTGAATAAAAAGAATCGTTAACGATAAAACATTAAACATTAAACGTGAAACATGAAACCCGCTAGGTTTCATGTTTCAAGTTTCAAGTTTCAGGAATTATGCACGAACTCATCGCAAAACTCGACGAGCTGCGCCAGCGCCTGGCAGCCACCCGGAGGTTACTTTGACCTTGAGGGCTTAAAAACCGAGCTCGCGGCGCTCGAACGCCGGATGGAGCAGCCTGATTTTTGGCACCAGCAGCAGCACGCCAAAGAGATCGCCCAGCGGGCCGAGAACCTGCGCCAGGAGCTGGCTTCTTGGGAGGGGCTCACCCATGCGGTCGAGCAGCTCCACGAGCTGACCCTCGCGGCCCAGCGGGAGGATGAGGTTAGCCTCGTGCCGGATTTGCACGCTGACCTCGCAACGCTTACCAAGCAATTTAGAACGCTCGAGTTGCTTGTTTTATTATGGGGCCGCTACGACCAGTACAACGCGATGGTGTCGATTCACGCCGGTACCGGCGGGGTCGAGGCCCAAGACTGGGCGGCGATGCTGCTGCGGATGTACCTGCGCTACGCCGAAGCGCAGGGGTTTACGGTCACCGTCATGGATGAAACCCGCGGCGCTGAAGCGGGCTTAAAGAACGTCAGCTTGCAGGTGGCAGGCCGGTACGCCTACGGCTACCTCAAATCTGAAGCGGGCGTCCACCGGCTGGTCCGGATCTCGCCCTTTGACGCCGAAAAAATGCGCCATACCTCGTTCGCGCTGGTTGAGGTCGTCCCCGAGCTGCCCGAGACCGACGCGGTGGAGCTCAAAGAAGCGGACTTAAAGATCGAGACGATGCGATCATCCGGCGCCGGCGGCCAGTCGGTCAACACGACCGACTCGGCGGTGCGCGTCACTCACCTGCCGACCGGCATCGTCGTCAAGTGCCAGAACGAACGCTCGCAGCTCCAGAACCGGACGCTCGCGCTCCGCTACCTCCAGGCAAAGCTCACCGCCCGGCAGCTCGAAAAACAGGAGCGGGAAATCAGCTCGCTGCGCGGCGGGACCGTTGGTACCCAGTGGGGCAGCCAGATCCGCTCCTACGTGCTGCAGCCCTACAAGCTGGTGAAGGACCACCGGACCGGATTCGAGAGTACCGAGCCGGCCAGCGTGCTGGACGGAGACCTTGACGATTTCATCGAAAGTTATTTAAGATACAAAGTCAGGGCAGGAAGTAAGAAGTAAGCGAGATAAGTAAATTAAGCTAGTAAGGCCGTCAGCTTAATTTACTTACTTCACTTACCTGCTTACTACTTATCTAGGTTGTCATCTTACTTCTATTCTATGACTATTCTTGTCACCGGCGGTGCTGGCTTCATCGGTTCTCACCTCTGCAGCCTGCTGATGGACCACGGTCACCACGTGGTTTGTCTGGACAATTTTTTTACCGGCCGTAAACAAAACATCGCCCACCTGGTTGGCAATCCGCAGTTTGAGCTGGTCGAGCACGATGTGACCAGGCCGTTTGATTTCGCGGTTGATCAAATCTACAACCTCGCCTGTCCGGCGTCGCCGGTCCATTACCAGAAGACGCCGGTCGAGACGGTCCGCACCTGCGTGTTGGGCGCGATTAACTGCCTCGAGCTGGCGAAACGGCGCGGCGGCATCAAGGTGCTCCAGGCGTCCACGTCGGAAGTCTACGGCGACCCCGAGGTTCACCCCCAGCCCGAGACCTACCGCGGCAGCGTCAACCCGATCGGTCCGCGCGCCTGTTACGACGAGGGCAAGCGCTGCGCCGAGACGCTTTTTTTTGACTACCACCGGCAGCACGCCCTGCCGATCAAGGTCGCGCGCATCTTTAACACCTACGGCCCGAACATGTCGTGGGATGACGGCCGGGTCATTTCTAACTTCATCACCCAGGCGCTGCGCGGTGAAGACATCACCGTTTACGGCGACGGCAGCCAGAGCCGGTCGTTCTGCTACGTCTCCGATCTCATCGCCGGTCTTTACCGGATGATGGAAACCGATGGCTTCACCGGACCGGTCAACCTCGGCAACCCCGCAGAAGCGACGGTAATGCAGCTCGCGCAAAAAATCATCAGCCTGACTGGCAGCCAGAGCGCGATCGTGCGTAAGCCGCTGCCCCAAGACGACCCGAAGCAGCGCTGCCCGGAGATCACGCTGGCGAAGGAGAAGCTCGACTGGCGGCCAACCGTTGATTTAGAGGTTGGTCTCAAAAAAACCATTGACTACTTTAGGTCAGTTGTATGAAGCAAGAAGCAGCCAAAATTTGTGTCGTTGGTCTGGGGTACGTTGGGCTGCCGCTCGCCACGCTCCTCTCCAAACAGTTTGACGTTTCTGGTTTTGATATCAACGAGCATAAAATTGAGGATTTGAAGCACGGCATTGACCGGACCGGTGAAGTTGAAAATTTAAGCCAGTACCGCATCCAGTACTCCGCTGATCCGTCCATCATCAAAACGGCTCATGTTGTGATTGTCGCCGTGCCAACCCCGATTACCGCGGACAACGAGCCGGACCTGGAACCCCTGATGAGCGCCTCGAAGCTTGTGGCAAAAAATTTAACCAAGGGCTCAATCGTGGTCTACGAGAGCACGGTCTACCCGGGCTGTACCGAAGAGGTATGCCTGCCGATCCTGGAAGCTGAATCCGGGTTAAAGTTCGGCGCGGATTTCACCGTTGGCTACTCGCCGGAACGGGTAAACCCGGGCGACAAAAAAAATACCATTGACAAGGTAACTAAGATTATTTCAGCCAGCGACCCCGAAACGCTTGAGCGGCTGAAGCATGTGTATGGATCGATTACCAAAGTTTTTCCAGCCAGCAGCATCAAAGTGGCTGAAGCGGCAAAAGTAATCGAGAACGTTCAGCGCAGTTTAAATATTGCCTTAATGAACGAGCTGGCGATCATCTTTGATGCAATCGGCATCAGCACCCGTGACGTGCTCGAAGCCGCCGGCACGAAGTGGAACTTCCACCGCTACACTCCCGGGCTGGTTGGCGGCCACTGCATCGGCATTGACCCCTACTACCTGACCTACAAAGCCAAGCAGGTCGGGTACGATCCGAAGGTCATCTTGTCCGGCCAGGCGGTGAACGAGTACATGTCCGAACTGGTGGCCAGCAAGTTTAAGGCTAAGAAAAAAGTTTTAATCTTGGGGCTGACCTTCAAAGAAAACGTGCCGGACACGCGCAACAGTAAAGCCGGCGACCTCATCCTCCATTTGAAGCGGCAGGGCAGCTCGGTAGCGGTGCACGACCCGCTCGTGGAGCCGCCGACCATACGGGAAGTTTTTGGCGCTGATTCGATAATTGACCGCTGGCCGCCGGCGGAAACGTTCGATGGGATTATTATGTTCAGTCCTCACGATGCATTTAAGCAGGCGCAGTACACGCTCGATAAACTAAAGTTGATTTCAAATCCTCGCGCCGTGCTGTTTGATCTAAAGGGTATGCACGACAAAAAAGAAGCTGAAGAAGCAGGCTTTAATTATTTGACACTTTAATGCCATGAAAGCACTTGTTACTGGTGGTGCCGGGTTCATCGGCTCCAATCTAACCGACGCGCTGATTGCCCAGAACCACGAGGTGATCGTCCTCGACAACCTCTCGACCGGCCGGCGGGAAAACGTTCATCCGCGGGCGCGGCTGGTGGAGGCTGACATCACCAACCGGCAGCACCTTATGCCCCACTTTGCCGGAGTGGACTGGGTCTTCCACTGTGCGGCGCTGCCGCGGGTGCAGCTCTCGATTGAAGATCCCGTTGCAACCAACGACGCCAACGTCAACGGCACGCTGAACGTGCTGCTTTCGGCGCGCGAGGCGAAGGTGAAGCGGGTGGTCTACTCCGCCTCGTCTTCAGCCTACGGCAACGCCGCGACTCTGCCCCTCCAGGAAACCATGCTGCCCAGCCCGATGAGCCCCTACGGGTTGCAGAAGTACGTGGGGGAGCACTACGCCCGCTTGTTTTCCCTGCTCTATGGTTTGCCGACGGTCAGCCTGCGGTACTTTAACGTCTACGGGCAGCGGATGGCGTCGAGCGGGGCGTACCTGACGGTCATCGCTGTGTTCCTCCAGCGCAAGGCTCGCGGTGAAACGCTGACCATCTACGGCGACGGCACCCAGACGCGCGATTTCACCTTCGTCGGCGACGTGGTGGCTGCCAACCTGCTCGCTGCCTCGAGCGATACGGTCGGCCGCGGGGAGGTGATGAACATCGGCGCCGGACGCAACTACTCGGTGAACGAGATCGCGCGGCGGATCGGCGGCGTGGTCGAGTATCTGCCGCCCCGCGTTGAGCCGCACGACACGCTCGCGGACACGACGATAGCCCGCGAGCTGCTCGGCTGGGAACCGGCAGTAACGTTAGAAGAGGGGATTCAGAGAACCGTACAGTGGTTTGAGCAGCAGCATGAAGCAGAAAATCAAAAATAAGGAAAATTTTTTTGAAAATCGAGGTGTACACTACGTTCAGCCGCGCTGTCAACTGGTATTTTTAATTTGATGTTCAACCAGCTGAAAACTAAGCACCTGCTGTTTATCATTTTTTTGGTCGCGGCGCTGCTGCGGCTGTGGTCGTTAGGCTCGGCCGACATGATTGACGACGAAATCTACTACACGTTTCGCTCAATCGGCTTTCTCGACTACGTCGGCGTGAACGAGCAGACCACGCCGCTCTACTGGTTTGACCCGCTGCCGGCCTGGGCTCACCTGTCATTCCACGACCACCCGCCGCTGGTGTTTCTCATCCAGCATCTCTTTTTCAGCCTGTTTGGCGTATCGGTTTTCGTCGCGCGGTTGCCCTTTGTGTTGGCGGGTTTGGGGTCGGTATTTTTAATCTACCTCATCGCCAAGAAACTGTTTGATCAGCGAACAGGCCTGGTGGCCGCCAGCCTGATGGCGGTTACACCGCTCGCGGTCTGGACGTCGCGCGTCGCGCTGATGGAGGGTATCGTGATCGCCTGCCTGCTGCTGGCCTGGTACCTTTTTCTTAAAGCGCTCGAGGAGCCGCGCTACTGGTACTGGTGGGGGGCGGCGGTCGGGCTAAGCTTCTTGGCCAAGTACACGGCGTTTCCGCTGCTCTTTGTTTTTATCCTCTACCTCGCGCTCTACCAGCGGCGAACGTTTCGGGACTACCGATTCTACCTTGGGTTGCTGCTGACGCTGGTTGTTTTTAGTCCGGTACTCATCTACAACATGTTGCTGTTCCAGCGCACCGGCCACTTCGACCTCCAGTTCGCCGCCCTGCTGGGCCAGCAGGTACCCGAGTGGCAGACGCTGATATTCAAGACCGGCGGCACGTGGTTTGACACATTGCGCGAAATTGGCCCGGGTTTACTCAACGCGTTCTCGCCGGTGCTGCTGACGCTGCTGCTTGTGTCAGCGGTGTTCGCGATCCAGCAGACCATTCGAAAAAAATCATCAGCGTTCGTTCTGCCATTACTCTCGTTAATTGTATACCTTGGGTTCCTGCTGGTGATTAAACCGCTGCCGCGGTTCGTGGCGATGCTCACGCCGTTTGCCGTGGTGCTGGCGGCGGCAACCTTGGTAGCGGCCTGGCAGCACGCCGAGGGATTGAAACGAAAACTAGTTGGTGGTAGCGTGGTGGCCGTGCTTGTCTACGAGCTTTTCATCACCATCAACACCCACCTGACGGTGATTTCCTACGGGCTGCCGAATCTGGCGTTCTCGATGGTTCGGCCTTTTTCCGCTGATTTTGGGATTAACGCGCTGGACCGATACCTCACGGCCGAGTTTGGTAATACGATGTCGGTCGCCACGCCGCAGACGGGCGTCGGCAACATTGATCGCTACATTCAGGAACGAGCCAAGCGGCGGCGGGTTACGGCGGGTTCGTCGGCGCCGACCCTGCTCGTCTATGACCCGCGGCTCCACGAGGTCGCGACGCTGTGGCTGTTTGATCGGCGCTTTATTTATGATGGCGTCCCAACCGCTTATGCCGACGACTTCACCAAAATTATAGCCGAGCGCGGCAACCAGTACTTCAGCGGCTACAACATCTACTTCATCAGCGTCACGCCCGAAACCTTGTGGCGGCGGGAGATCATCACCGATACTAAGGCGATTTCACTCGAGCAGTCGCTCCAGCAGCAGGGCCTCGCGCCCGAGGTTATCACCAACCGCCTGGGCGTGCCGATGTTTCGGGTGTTTAAGTTCAGCTTATAATTAGATAGTGAAATTTCAAATTTCAAATTTCGAATCAACGTCGAATGATTGAATGTTTGAAACATTCGAAATTAAAGCATTAAAAATTGATTCGAAATTCAAAATTTAAAATTCAAAGGTTGCATTCATCATCATTAATAATTTTACGTTCTACTTCTGCTATGAAACCAACCGTTTTAGTTTCCGGCTCCCTCGCCTACGACCAGATCATGGATTTCCCCGGTTTTTTCAAAGACAACATTCTGCCGGAAAAAATCCACGTGCTCAACGTCTCCTTTTTTGTTAAGCAGCTTCGGGTCAGCTTCGGCGGAACGGCCGGCAACATCGCCTACAACCTGGCGCTCCTGGGCCTGCGGCCAACGGCGCTCGGCAACGTCGGCGATGACTTTAGCCGCTACCGGCGGTGGCTCGGCCGGCACGGCGTTGGGATAAACCAGATCAAGGTAATGCCCGGCAGCAGAACCGCGACTGCTTTTATTATCACTGACCAGGCCGACAACCAGATCTCGGCGTTCTATCCCGGGGCGCTCGCTTCTCCCTACAAATTACAAACTACAAATTACAAACTACAAGCTCAACTCGCCATCATCGCGGCCGACAATCCGGCTAACTTTTTGTCGCTCTCAGCCGCATACCGGCGGAAAAAAATTCCCTACATTTTCGATCCGGGCCAGCAGGTCGCGCTGCTGTCGGGCAGCCAGATTCGTCGGGCGACGTCCGGTGCCAGGGTGTTTATCTCCAACGACTACGAGCTGAGCCTGGTGCTGAAAAAAACCGGCTGGTCGCTCGCCCGGCTGCGCCGCCAGGTTGAGCTCGTGGTAACCACCCTGGGCAGCGAGGGGTCGATCATCTACGCGGGCAGTAAGAGAATTAAAATTCCGTCGGCAAAACCGAAGAACACGTCAGATCCGACCGGGGCCGGGGATGCCTACCGGGCCGGCTTAATCTACGGTTTGGTTAATCACTGGCCCCTGGATAAGGCCGGCCGGTTCGCCGGGCTGGTGGCCGTTTATACCGTTGAGCAGTACGGCACACAGACGCACACGTTTACCTGGGCTGACCTCAAGCGGCGGTATCGACAAAATTTTGGCGAGCCATTATAGGCCGGTAAGGGGATTGTCAGAAAATTAGATAAGTGATAGGCTGTATGAGTCAAGAAAGAGATTTAGAGATGTAGCGTAGTAGAGATGTAGAGTTAAAATCAACCTAGCGCGAAGTATAAGTTATCAAGCTAGCAAGCTAACAAGTTGGCAAGTTAACTTGTCTCGCATAGCAGCTTGTAAACTTGCTCACTTGCCAGCTTACGTACTCTATTTTGACTCTACCCACGCTACATCTCTAAATCTAAAAAACTATGAAACACGACATCGCTAACTTCAAGCTCGCCGCAGAAGGCAAAAAGCGCATTGAATGGGCCGAACGGGACATGCCCGTTTTAGGTCAGATTAAGAAACGCTTCAGCCGGAGCAAGCCGCTGCGGGGCAGTAAAATGTCGGCCTGTCTGCATGTGACGGCTGAAACCGCCAACCTGGTTCGGACGCTCAAGGCCGGCGGGGCTGACCTGGTCCTCTGCGCCTCAAACCCGCTCTCAACCCAAGACGACGTGGCCGCGGCGCTGGTGAAGCACTACGGCATCAGCGTTTATGCGCGCTTTGGCGAGAACCGCCAGACCTACTACCGCCACCTCGAAGCGGCGATCAAGCACCGGCCGGTCGTCACCATGGACGACGGCGCCGATCTGCTCTCGCTCTTGCACACCAAGTACCGCAAGCAGGCCGAGCTGGTTAAGGGTTCAATGGAGGAGACGACCACCGGCGTGATTCGGTTGAAAGCGCTTGAAAAGACCGGTAAACTCTTGGTGCCGATCATCGCGGTTAACGACGCGAAAACCAAGAACATGTTCGACAACCGCTACGGTACCGGCCAGTCAACCCTCGACGGGATTATCCGGGCGACCGACATTTTGCTCGCGGGCAAAAACGTGGTGGTGGCCGGCTACGGCTGGTGCGGCCGCGGCTTCGCCTCGCGGGCGCGGGGCATGGGCGCGAACGTGATTGTCACCGAGGTTGACTCAATCAAGGCGCTCGAGGCGGCGATGGACGGCTTCCGGGTGATGCCGATGAGCCGCGCCGCAGGCATCGGCGATCTCTTCTGCACCCTGACCGGCGACATTCACGTGGTCCGGAAGGAGCACTTCAAGAAAATGAAAGACGGAGCGATCGTCTGTAACTCCGGCCACTTTGACGTTGAGATTGATATCAAGAATTTAAAAAAACTCTCGGCAACGGTCCGAAAAAACGTCCGAAATTTTGTTGACGAGTATACCCTGCCCAAGAGCCGCCGGATCTACCTCTTGGCCGAGGGCCGGCTGGTCAACCTCGCCGCGGCTGAAGGCCACCCGGCGTCGGTGATGGATATGAGCTTTGCCACCCAGACGCTGGCCACCGAGTACGTGATGAAGAACCACCGGACGCTGCAACGCCGGGTCTACGACATCCCCCAGTCAATCGAAAACTGGATTGCTAAAACCAAGCTCGCCTCAATGGGCATTATGATTGATACGCTGACTGCCGAGCAGAAAAAGTATCTGGAGAGCTGGGAGATTGGAACGTAGTAATGAGGTGTAGAGATGTAGAGAAATAGAGCAATAGAGTTAAAATCAACATAGCGCTCATGAGAGCGCTTTTGTTGTGCCTAGAATAAAGGGTGTTAACCCCCAGGGCAAGCCCTGGACCCAGATTCCGGTCGCCTAAGGCGACCGGAGTATTGCACCTTTGTTTCCGGCGCTCGCTCGAAAATACAAAAATGAAATTTTTTGTATTTTACTCGCTCGCTTGGAAATAAAAAAAAGGACTTCAGCATTTCAGCTTGGAATGAAGTCCTGGAAGGGAAACGGGGCGCCGTGTTGCTGTTGCCAGCTTGTTTTGGCTTCTTGCCAGAAGTCGTAAAAGGCGATGAGTACCCGCTCTCGGAGTACCGGCGACAGTGCCGTGACGTTGCAGCCGAGTGCTTGGCTTGCGTACCAGATATTCTCATCACTATGCGCGACGCAAAACTGCTTTTCCCGGCTGCAGTTGATGTAGTGGAGCAACCGTTCGAGCCGGTCAGGCTGGTGGCCGAACTCTTGGCCGGCTCCCCATTCATTTAAAGGGCTATCAATCTCTTCCAGTTGTGCGGCAGCGTAGTCTCGCAGCGGAATCAGCTGTGATCGGTGCACCTCTTGCGTTTCCAGTTGCGTTCCCATGATCGCCTCCTAGAGGAGATTCATATTGCTCAATGAGCTACTTTAAGTGTCGCACTCCTGGTAAAAAAAGTCAATTGTGGATAACGAAAGAGATGAAAAAAAAGTGACTCCTGCGACAGTTTTCCGATATTCTCTGCTCTGTTTTCTAGTCGGCGTAATCATCCGGTCGTTTTGGTTGGTTGATTATTTTTTGCTTTATGTAGGTATTTTATTGCTATTAGTCGTTGCCAGTCTTTGTTGGTCCGTGCCGCGTCTTCGCTGGCTGCTGCTCGGTGGATTTTTTGTCATCACCGGCATCATCCGTTACCAACTAAGTTTGCCGGCGGCCTCCCCGACCACTGTTTGGTTCTACGCCAACCAGACCGTTACGCTGCAAGGAATCGTGGCGGCCGAGCCGGACGTTCGCATTGACCACGTCAAATTAACCGTTCAGGCGACGCAGCTCCAGCGACAGGAACGGCTGCAAGCGGTACACGGCAAGGTACTGGTCAGCGTCAGCCTCTACCCGCGGTACCGCTACGGCGATCTGCTTCAACTCTCGTGCCGCTTGCGGGCGCCCGAAGCGTTCAGCGGTTTTGCCTACGATCGCTACCTGGCCAAGAGCAGCATCTACGCGCTCTGTTCTTACCCCCGCGTCACGCTCATTGAACGCAACCGCGGCAACCCGGCACTGGCCGCCATTCTCGGTTTCAAGGAACGGCTTCAGTTGACGATGAACCGCAACCTGCCCGAACCGTCAGCCAGCCTGCTCGGCGCGCTGCTGATTGGTTCGCGCAGCACGATTCCTGAAGAGTTGCTTAAAGAGTTCAGCGTCACCGGTACCACCCACCTGATCGCTATTTCCGGTTTGAACATCACCATCATCGCTTCGTTTCTGCTTGAAGGTTTGCTCGCGCTGGGTTTCTGGAGGCGGCAGGCGTTTTGGTGCATTACCGGCTCGCTGATTTTGTTCGTCGTGCTGGTTGGGTTCCCGGCGTCGGCGGTCCGGGCGGCCTTGATGGGCTGGCTCGTGCTGCTGGCGATGCACACCGGCAGGTTGAGCTCGCCGGCCAACCTGCTTACCTTTGCCGCCGCCGTGATGGTACTCATCAACCCCAAGGTGCTGCGCGACGACATCGGTTTTCAGCTCTCGTTTGCCGCCATCGTCGGCATCATCTACCTGACGCCGGTCTTCGAGCGCTGGCTGGCGAAGCTGCCGTCAGTTGGCGGCATCCGATCGTTGGTTACGATGACGCTCGGCGCCCAGCTCACCACGCTGCCGTTCATCGTTTACTACTTCGGTACCATCTCGCTGGTCGGGGTGGCGGCCAATCTGCTCGTGGTACCGGCCGTACCATATCTCATGATGAGCGGTATCGCGGCGATCGTTCTAAGCGCGCTGCTGCCCCCGCTATCCGTATTCTTCTTCTGGCCGGTTTGGCTGACACTGGCGTATCTGATCGCCGCGGTTGAGCTGCTGGCGGGCGTACCGCTTGCTGCGGTTACACTATAGCATTATGAACCAAATTCGAGCCGTTCGTTTCCTGTTGTTTGGACTCATGATCGTGAGCTTGAGTTTTATTGGTTTTGTCCTTTGGGATCTGGCTCAACCGGCGGTGTTGACTGTCCGCGTCCTTGACATCGGTCAGGGCGACTCGATCTTAATCCAAACCGCCGAGCGGCGATCTATCTTGGTTGATGGCGGACCCGACAACACGGTGGTCTATAAGCTAGGCGAGTATCTGCCGTTCTACCGGCGGACCATTGATCTGGTTGTCCTCACCCACCCGGATAGCGATCACCTCATGGGGTTGAACGAGGTCATCCAGCGCTACCAGGTCGGCGCGGTGCTCCTCACCGGCGTGAGCGATGATGCCGGCGCGTATCAGTCGTTCCTCGAGCTTATCGCCAGCCGCGGCGTTCAGGCATTCGTCGCCGGTGCGGTACGCGAGCTCACCATTGATGGCCAGACAACGCTCATGATCCTGCATCCCGGGCAGCCGCTCGTGGGTCAGACCATTGAAGACTCAAACGGCGCCTCCATCGTCGGTCAACTCCGCGCCGGCGGCTTCACGGTGCTCTTGACCGGCGACGCTCCCCTTAAGGTCGAGGCGGCGTTGCTCAAGGCAGGCGCCGACGTGCAGTCAACGGTGCTCAAGGTTTCCCACCACGGCAGCCGTACCGCTTCCGGTGAAGCATTCCTGCGGGCCGTTTCGCCCCAGCTCGCGCTCATCTCGTCCGGCCGCGACAACCGCTACGGCCACCCGCACCCATCGGTTGTGGAACGTCTAACCGGCTTGGGGATCCCGGCGCTGAACACCCAGCAGACGGGGGACATCACGGTACGGTTTGGACCGGCGGGATTCTCGGTTACCGCGAGTGGTATCGAGGGTCTTGAAAAATAATTCCCGCTTTGCTATACTGGCGATATCATACGGAAGGAGCATTAGGCATTCATGACTACCTATGACCACCAAGCAGCCAGTTGTGCTACTCATCGAAGACGACAAGTCGCTGATCGAGATGTACCAGGTCCGGTTCCAGGAGGACGGGTTTACGATACTCCTCGCCGAGGATGGCGCGACCGGCCTCGAGCTCGCCCGGACCAAGCATCCCGACATTATCCTGCTCGACATCATGTTGCCGAAAATGGACGGCTTCGCGGTCCTGATCGAGCTCAAGAAAGACAACGCGACCAAGAAGATTCCGGTTCTCATGATGACCAACCTCGGCCAGCAGGCCGATATTGACAAAGGTAAACAGCTCGGAGCCGACGACTACATCGTCAAGTCATCATTGACGCCTTCGCAGGTGTCGGAAAAAATCAAAGCGTTTCTTAAATAGTTGAGAGTTCAACGTGCAAAGTTACAAGTTTATGAGGTCAGCTTAAGCCAAACTTTGAGCTTTGAATCTTTAACTTTAAATTATAACTATCTTCTATTATGGCCGACCGTGATATTACCAAAGAACGAACCGTCGTACTGCTCAAGCCCGATGGGGTTAAGCGCGGATTGGTCGGCGAAGTGCTGAACCGGTTTGAAAAAATGGGTTTAAAGATTGTGGCGCTCAAGATGGTCTGGGTTGACAAGGATATGGCCCAGCAGCACTACCCTGATTCCCGAACCGAACTGATGCGGGGGATTGGCGAAAAGACGTTAAAAACCTACGAGAAGTACGGCCGTGATCCTAACGAGGAGTTCGGCACCCTCGAACCGGAAGCGATCGGCCGTATGGTGAACCAGTGGAACATTGATTTCATTACTTCCGGTCCGGTGGTCGCCGTGCTGTTCGAAGGGCTGCACGCTATTGATAACGTTCGGATGGTCGCCGGCAATACCTTGCCCGTCTTTGCCGAGTCAGGCACGATCCGTGGCGACTACTCGGTTGATTCGCCGGCGCTGGCGAACCGGGACAAGCGGGCGGTCCGCAACATCATCCACGCTTCGGGTAACGTTGAAGAAGCCAAGTACGAAGCGCAGCTCTGGTTCCGCAACGATGAAATTCACACCTATACCCGGGCTGATGAGGCAGTGATGTTCGGCAAGTAGGCATGCTTGGTCATTGCGAGCGGTTCGAAGCCGAACCTCGCACGTACCTCGTCATTGCGAGCACTTTTCACCGTCATTGCGAGCGATACTTAGCTTAGCCTTGGAAGCGAAGCAATCTAATGGCTATAACCAGCCATTTTTTTGTTATACAATATAGACAATAGAAGACAATAATATACTTTAAATAAACTAAAATAGACTATCAATAATATAAAATAGTCTTTAAGTTATATATATTAGACTGTGAATAACATATAGTTGACAATAGTAGACATATATTTGTATAATAAAACCGCTAACATTGGCCGCCATGCCGCTACGCTACCTTTCGATAAACTCAAGGTAGCCTTAAGCTATGCCGAAAGACTACCAACGTGTCAAATTACGGAATCCTGACATTAGAAGAAGTCGCGCGAATCATGCAGGTGAGCCAAAAGACGGTCTACCGCTGGATTGGCGCGAAAAAGTTGCGTGCGGCCAAGATCGGCCACAAGACCTACCGGGTGCTGGAAAAGGATTTGATGAGCTTTGTGAATAAGCATGTTAGTTAGCAGCAAGCGAGACCAGCAACAAGTTTACAAGTTAGCGAGCTCACCGGCGCCCAAGAAAGCAACTTGCAAACTTGTTAACTTGCCAACTTACAAACTTGCCCACTAAACTATGCCCTACCTAAGCCACAACTATCGCTACCAGCCGCGATCGCGGTTCAAGAGCGTTACCGAAACGGTCCTGTTCGTTTCGCTCTCGACGGTCGCCGTTTTCGCCATGCTGCTGGTCATGGGTTGGTTCACAGCGTTCGCCGCAGAGATCTAGTCTCTAAATCCATCGAAACGCCAAGGCGCGAAGCCGGCCCTCTTGACTATTTTTTACCCCCGGAGTAAGCTACAAATATACCAAAAAGATATGCGGCCCATCCACACCAACAGCATTATCATCGGCATTATTAGCCAGCCTATGGGTGGACGGCATTTTGTTGGGTAAACGACCAGACATACCGACGAGAGCAGTCCGCCCCAGGCGGATTTTTTCGTTGCTATGCCTGGCGTAGCAGACGGTTCTTTGAACAATCCGGAATATCCGGATCAAGAAAGGGGAACGCAATGGCGTTACGTAGAGTGGATGTACCGTACCGTAGCGGCGAACGATCGCCCGCAACTTCAACCATCGAGCTGACCAGTTTGGCGGGCGCTCAGCCTGATTCTACCAGATCAACACCCGCAATCTCGCAACATGACGAGTTCCTTCTAGAGCAGATTGCCCGCTCCGTGAAATCGGTGATTGCGAAAAACCGGCGCTCCAAGAAGTGAGCGCGCAACCCCAACGATGTTCTTTTGTCCAGTACCCCAAGATCACCCTCACCGGTGGTCTTTTTTATAACGCGATACTCATTCGCTAATCGCCAATCGCAAATGGCAAATCGAGTAAACGATAAGCGACATGCGATTCGCGATATGCCATGAGCGCCTTTACTCTTGACAACTCTATTCAGCGTGCTACCATGGCCGTATGGAAACCATCAAACGACAATCAGCGCTGGTCCTTAGCGTCGTCGTCTAGACGGGGTGGTTTTCAGCGGTTACTCGTAAAAAAGCTCAAGCCACCTCGCCCATCAAGAAGGCGAGTTTTTTGTACGGCGTCGTTCTTTGGAAAAACAAGGGAAAAAACAAATCCCGCTGGGATTGGTTGGTAGGTTCAAAACGTTCATAAGGAGGTTAGTACCGATGAACCCTCAACATGGTTACGATCACTGGGGAAAGCTGTCGGAAGGCAAGCGGCCGGTCTGCAAAGACGGCGAATGGTTCTATGTTGACGAAGCCGGTAGTCGGCTATCGAACGGTGCGGTCTGGAGATCCGCTGGGTGGTTCCAGAACGGCTACGCCGTCGTTACGGACGAACGCGGAGAGTACCACATCAACCATTTGTTCCAGCCGCTCTACGCTGACCGCTGGGCATACGCCGGCCCGTTTGCCGGCGTCCCGCCGAGAGCGCTGGTGCGCGATCCTTGCACTGAAGAGGAGTTCTATATTTTCCTCAATGGCAGCCGCGCGCCTCTCAATTAATTCGAGGCGCTCTGAGCGAAGCCGAATGGGCGCCGGCCACGCCGCCCCTGCCGTGGCAACAGTAATGTTCTTTAGTAAACAACGTTGGTCCCTGATGCTCTTCGGAGCATCTTTTTTTACCCCGCACTTTTTAAAAAAATTTGAGAAAGGTGCGGGGTTTACTCCTCTTTTTTACCTCGCCTCGCTCGCTTGACAATTGCCCAGCTTTGCCGTAAGCTGGCCATATACACACTATGAAGCCTGCGTTTCACCAACTGAACCTCCTCCTGCTTAGCCTCCTGCTCCAGCCAATGGGTGGAACGTTAGCTCGTGTGTAACTCGAAGTCAATCTAGGTAGACACCAGTTAGCTTTCCACCTCGGGGAGCTAATTTTTTTAACCGGTTCGTTGACAAATAGGTAGACGGAAAAATCAAACGGAAGGAGTATGGGTATGACCGAATCAGCAGATGTTCTTGCGGGCTTTGGTTTTTTAGCCGCAATGACGGTGGCGCTGGCTGGAAGCTGCGTCTTTGTTTGGTGGCAAGCCAAACGTGAAGTTCGCCAGTCGAGTACCGGCAGGGGCAACCAGCAGGTTGCTATCAGTGAATCAAAAGGAGGAAACGGCAATGGATAGTAAGCGCGTGATCATCTTCGATACAACGCTGCGCGACGGTGAGCAGAGCCCTGGCTGCAAAATGGATGTGGGTGGAAAGATACAGATCGCCCGCCAGCTCGTTCGGCTCGGGGTAGACGTGATTGAGGCTGGGTTTCCCATCGCGTCGCCCGGGGATTTCACCAGCGTTCAACGGATCAGCCGTGAGGTTGAAGGGCCAATCATCGCGGGCTTAGCTCGAACGAGACCGGAAGACATTAAGGAAACCATCCGCGCTTTGACCGGCGCTCCTCGGCCCCGTATTCACACCTTTGTCGCCACCAGCGACATTCACATGGAGAAGAAACTCCGCAAGCCGCCAGCCGAGGTAGTACGAATGGCAGTCGAGGCAGTCGAGCGAGCTAAATCGTTCTGTGATGACGTTGAGTTTTCACCCGAGGATGCTGCCCGATCCGGCAAAGATTTTTTGGCCGAAATCGTCGAGCGGGTCATCGAAGCCGGCGCCACTACCGTCAACATTCCCGATACCGTCGGCTACAGCAACCCGTGGGAGTTTGGCCAGCTGATCGAGTTTCTCTTCGAACGGGTGCCAAACATCAGCCAGGCAGTGGTCAGCGTCCACTGCCATAACGACCTGGCACTGGCGGTCGCTAATTCCTTAGCCGGGGTAATGGCCGGCGCGCGACAAGTCGAGGGCTGTATCATCGGCATCGGTGAGCGAGCCGGCAACGCCCAGCTCGAAGCGGTGGTGATGAATCTGGTAACCCGGAAAGACTTTTTCGGGTTTGACATTGGAGTTGACACTACTCAGATCGGACCAACCGCCCGGCTGGTTGCCAGCTTGATCAACAAGCAGATTCCAGATACGCTGCCCATTGTCGGCGCGAGTGCGTTCGCCCACGGCGCCGGCATCCACCAAGACGGTGTGATCAAGGATCGCCGGACCTACGAGATCATGACGCCCAAGAGTGTCGGTTGGATAGGCGAATCGTTGCCTTTGGTCAAACACTCCGGCCGCCGGGCGCTCAAGGATCGCCTCGCCTCGCTCGGCTATCAGTTCGATGATGAGGTCGTCGATCAGATCTATGGCCGGTTCGTCGAACTGGCGGATCTAAAAACCTACGTCTACAACAATGATCTGCACCTGATCGTCCAGGAGTTGCGGATCAGGAACGAGATCAGGCGCGAAAAACTTTTTGATCTCGAGGACGCTGACATCGGCTACGGACCGGGTTACGGTGCGGTGACGATCCGTCGTAATGGTCAGGCCTTCCGCGCTGCTGGATACGGCGACGGGCCATTTGAAGCCCTCTGTAAGGCAATTATGGCCGCGATTACCGGGCACGGCGAAGATCTCTCGGCGCTCAAGCTGGAAGGTTATGATGTTATCAAGGGCGCGGGCGGTCCGGAAGCGATTGCGTGGGTCGAAGTCCGAGTTCGGCTCGGTGACCGGTTGGCGTTAGGTCGCTCCGGTGACCCCGATACGATTAAGGCATCGGCCAAGGCCTTTATCTACGCCATCAACCACCTCCTGCAGGTACCGGTTGCCCAGCTTGCCGCTGTTCTCTAGCCACATCGTTTTTTCTACTACGTTCTTTACACTGCACAAGGGATCGATGTATCGGTCCCTTTTTTCTTAGGTCGAAGGGATGTTCTTGACAAAAAAATTCAGCTGCGCTACACTGCCAATACCTATGAAATTACGACTGACAAACCCTTCAACGGTGTTCAGGGCCAATGGCTGGTTTTTCGGCTTTTACCCGTTTACTGACCGTCCGATCAGTTTGCTTGTGATTTCGTAGACCGTCACGCCAAGCAGAAAGTGAACTGATCGGAAACGATCAGTTTTTTGTTTATTGCCCAATCTCTGATTCCGCTCGGGGTTGGGGAGGAAACAAAAAGATCAGTGGATCTTTGAAAATCTAGCGTAAAAGGGGAGTACGTAACTATGGCCAATCGACCGATCAGTCAGCAACTGGCAGCTTCAGTGCGTCCGGTAGTTATAGTGGTAATGCAAGCACTTCCGGATCGGAAACGCGATCCACAAGAGGTGGTTGACGCGGCGCTCGCAGCGGTATCGGAGCCGGAACAGCTCCCGAAACCGGAACTACTCAAGGTTAAGCCGATCGTGCGTCGGCTCGTCAAACTCTCGCCGCGCGATAGAGGTATATACCGACTGCATAAGTACTGGAGACTCGTGTTTCACTTCTTGCCACCGGCAGAAACACTCAAGTATTACCTCAAACAGTTTGCCAATAACCTGACCGATAACCAGCGTCATCAGATGGAGCGGTACCTCAAGGCGGTTTTCAAGCTGAATGATACGGAGGTCGCTGCCGCGTTGAGTTCGTTCGGAACCCGGCAGAGCCTGCGGAAGAAACCAACGGGATGCTACGGTTGGATTTGAATGAAAAGGAGAATTGTAATGCAAGAAGAAAAGAGTATCGTTGTCCTTGGACCGCAAGGCACCAACGGGCATGAGGCTGCGGCGCAGTTCATGCAAATTAACGCTAGGGCGTTGAATATCTGCTTTTGCAACAGTAACGCCGAGATCCTGCCGAGCGTCGTCAATCAGACCTATGACTTTGGTGTCACACCGATTGAGAATAGTTCAATGGGCATCATCCGTCAGATAATGGATTTCTGGCTGCAGGAACATTCAGATCCTAGTCGGGTCGGCATCCAGGTGATCGGCGAGGTCGTACTGCCGGTTCATCACTGCTTGATGGTTCATTCGGACACGACTTCAGTTGAGCAGGTTGACACCGTTATCTCGCATCCGGCGGCATTGGATCAGTGTCATAATAACCTGGAACGGCTCGGCCTCATGGTACAGGTACCTTCGCAGAGTACCGCTGGAGCCGCGGCCCAGGTCGCGCGGCAGTCGGGAGAGAAAAAGAACCTCGCTGCCATTGCTTCTCAGTTTGCCGCCGATCGCTATCAACTCAAGGTCTTGGAACCAATGTTGCACGATCGCACCGGCAACAGCACGAGGTTTCACGTCATCGGCAGGATTTCGACGCAACCGACCGGTAACGACACAACAGCAATTCTCTTCTGGCTGCCCAACAAATGCGGCGCGCTTGCCCGGATGATTCAAATCATTTCGTCCGCCGAGTGTAACATGTCCTGTATTCATTCGATTCCGTTGGGTGAACGCAGTCGCTACGCTTTCTATGTAGAGTTCGACGGCCACCAGTATGATTCGGTGGTCAACGCGATGCTGCAATTGATTGCGGCCACGAGCCAGCGGTTGGTTGTTTTGGGATCATTTCCCAAAGCCTGTTGAGGTTAAGAGAGGAGAGTATGATGATTGTGCAGATGGAAATTGGCGTTGATGCCGAAAATCCTCACACACAGCGGGTAGTTCAACTTGCTGATAGCTGCGGGCTACGAACGGAGGTCAAGACGACCAAGGGTACCGGTGCGGCCGTAACCGAGGTGTATCTACTTGATGATCGAGTTCGAGCCTGTACCGTGCCTGAGCACGTGTTTCGACCGTTGGCCGGCGTCAGCTATGTTCGTCGGGTGACACCCAGTGCCGTCAGCCTGACGGCAAACGGCAGCGGTACCCACCACGTGCGGCTCGGACCGGTTGCTGTCGGCAACGATTTGCCGTGCCAGCTGATCGTCGGGCCGTGTACGGTCGACCGTCACATCGGCGTGCTGGTCGCGGCGCTCAAGGAGCAGGGCTTCGATTTAATCCGCGGCGGTTGCTGGAAGCCTCGTTCCAACCCTCACTCGTTCCCCGGCTTCGGCAAAAAAGCCGTCCGCTGGCTGCTCGAGGCGGCCCAGATTCACGATGTCAGCGCGGTGTTTACCGAGGTTATTGATGAGACTCACCTCGACGACATTCGGCGCATCCGTGATGAGCTCGGCTTTGAAGGCACTATCGTGCTGTGGGTTGGCGCGAGGACCGAGAACCAGATCCTGCTGCGTAAGCTGGGCCGTCAACGGGAGTTTCCGGTGATGCTCAAGAATCCGATCGGCGCTCACTCGGTCGCCGACTGGGCCGAGCGGGCGGCGTTCGTGCTCGCCGGTGAAACGCACTTCGATGACAACGGCGCACTGATTGCCGATCAGAGCCTGTCGCAGGGAAACGACCAGATTCTGCTGTGTGCCCGGGGCGTCAAGGAGGATGACGCCGAGAGCCGCTACCGCTTCGATCCGCGCCATCACTGGATCAGCACTGCCCGTGAGAAGTACTGGCCGCCCGTCGGCGTTGACCCGAGCCACTCGGCCGGGACCATGGTTGATGATCTGGTTTTGAAAAACCTCGAGGCGGCGCTGGTTCATAAGCCGGCGTTCGTGATGGTCGAAACCTACTTCGACGCTAATAACCCGCTGGTCGCCCAGCCGCTCTGCGACGGTCAGCAGGCAATCCCGCTGTCCCGCCTCGGCGAGGTCCAGGCGCTCATTGCGGCGCACAACGAACGCTACTTCTCGGTAGCGGCTCAACCGTAACCTAAACCCATTGTTCCTTTTTGCACCCTAAAACCAAGACCCGGAAGGTAGTACCAACCGGGTTTTTTCTTTTTGACACCATATCCCGCTTTTGGTATCCTATAGGTGAGCTTCACTGCGAGGAGTTGGTTGAAGTTTTGGGACAACTTTTTTTGCGTAGGGAATCTACATCGGCGTTCCGCTGTGGCGGACCGCCTGCGAACCCTAAGGCCAACCGCAGCGCGTCGGACGCTTCGAAGTAATCCATTTCGTTGCCGTTCGGCTGCCTGACATGGCCGGCTTGCTTCCAGCCAAAATCTTTAGCCAACCGGCAGTGAAGTTCACAATTAACAGTTAACTTGTAACAGTTAACAGTTAACTTTAGCACTTTCGTTAACGTTAATTGTTAGCTGTTAATTGTTGTTACGGATGAAGGTACTCATATGGTTGACAAAAAAAACGTATTCTACGTTTACGTATTAAGGAGCAAGAAAAATAACTACCGCTACATTGGTCAAACCAATAATCTTAAAAAAAGACTGGAAGAACATAATTCTGGTTTGACAAAATCAATTCGTTTCCAGACGCCGTTCGTTCTTGAGCATGCAGAAGAATACGAATCAAGAGTAGAGGCGATGAAGAGGGAAAAATTTTTAAAGTCTGGCAAGGGTAGAGACTGGTTGGACAAAAGAGGTTTATAGTGTAATTTCGGGGTGTAGCTCAGTTGGTAGAGCGCACGCATGGGGTGCGTGAGGCCGCCCGTTCGAGTCGGGTCACCCCGACCATGGTATTTATTAGTAGCGCAGTTGGTAGCGGTCGCCTTAGGCGACCATGGGGTGCGTGAGGTCGGGAGTTCGAGTCTCCCCAGCCCAATTGGAAGCTGAAAGGGTGTATACCTGTCCGCCAAAGTCCGTCAGGACGTAGGCGGAAGGCCGCGAGTTTCCGCCCGAGGCGGACCCCCTCGACTGACGGGGCAAGTCCCGCCAGCCCGACCAAGTTTACGAGAGGGCAGGCCAGCCCGACTATTGAAACGCTTCTTAAAATTGCAAAAGCGTCAGAAGTTGAGGTTGACGGTTTAATTAAATGAATATGACGGCCAGACAAAAAAGTATTACCATCAAGACACCAAGTAGGTATGCCGAGGAGTTGGGCGATAATTTTATTGCATTTAAAAAAGGGGCGGATGCCGCTTCTCTTGGCCAATACTTCACCCCGCGAATTATTGCGGATTTGATTGCTAAAAATTTCTCTGAATCGAGAATGGCTACATTAAAAATTCTGGATCCCGGCGCGGGCAGTGGAATTTTAAGTTGTATGTTGTGTGAGAACATCGCCGGTTGGAAACGTAAACCGAACCATATAGAACTGGTTGCCTATGAAATAGATAAATCTCTAATTCCTATACTAAAAAAGAGCTTTGGTTACCTCAAAAGTTGGCTAAATCATAAAAATATTTCGTTGTCATTTTCCATTTTCGCCAGTGACTTCGTTTTAGAAAACGCAGACATTCTTAATCAGTCGCTTCAACAAAGTTTATTTGATAAAAAAGGTTTTGAGGAGTTTGACCTTATTGTTGCGAACCCACCATATTTCAAAATCTCAAAGTCTGATCCCCGCGCAAAAGCTGCGAGTACAGTAATACACGGCCAACCAAATATCTACGCTTTATTTATGGCAATTGCCGGAGCTTTGCTTAAAGAAAAGGGTCAGCTTGGTTTTATCACCCCGCGTAGTTATGCGGCTGGTCTTTACTTTAAAAAGTTTCGCCAAAACTTTTTTAGTCAAATAACACCAATCACAATTCATATTTTTAACTCAAGGGACAAGGCTTTTAATAAGGATGGCGTATTGCAAGAAAATGTGATACTGCACGGTAAAAAAGATTCGAAAATAGACGGAAACAAGCATGAAGTAAAAATTTCAAGCTGTAACGGCCTTTCTGATATAGAAAATATAAGTACAATTGAAATTCCTTTAACAGAAATTATTACGCCAGAAGAAGATTACGTCTTGCATATTCCTACGGAAGTTACGCAGAGGGAAATTGTGAAAATTGTTAAATCTTGGAAATACAACCTTCGCTCTCTTGGTCTTGACGTATCCACTGGCCCGATAGTGGCGTTTCGTGCACGCGATGTTCTTGCCCGAAATCCAGATGGACAAAACGCCCCGTTGCTTTGGTTACACAATGTCAGAACAATGCATGTCTCTTGGCCAGTAGAGTCGCGCAAACCACAATATGTTA
Organism: Candidatus Buchananbacteria bacterium RIFCSPHIGHO2_02_FULL_56_16; assembly: GCA_001817495.1. Taxonomy (GTDB): domain Bacteria; phylum Patescibacteriota; class Patescibacteriia; order Buchananbacterales; family UBA6539; genus 2-02-FULL-56-16. The sequence goes on along the minus strand of MHIL01000001.1, from coordinate 159 downwards.
AAGTATCCGAGCAGGCAAAAAAACTGCTTATTCCAAACGGTAATTATGTTTTAGTTCGCCGCTTTAGCGCGAAGGAAGAAAAAAAACGGCTGGTTGCTGCTCCGTTAATTTCAACGGTTCTGAAATCTAAGTTTGTAGGTATAGAAAACCACATCAACT